>CALVYO010000132.1 GCA_944372275.1 uncultured Bacilli bacterium | reverse complement strand
TATGTTTATGAATTTTGTATTGGTATGGGACCTAGAATATTTAAATTTACAAGAAAAAATGATGAAACTGAATATGGTATTAGGTTATTTCCAATTGGTGGCTTTTGTGCGATGGCTGGCGAAGGCGTAGAAGACGATGAAGATGTTCCAAATGATAAAAAATTACAAAATAAAACATGGATGCAAAGATTTTTAACAATCGTTGCTGGTGTTATGTTTAATTTTATCTTTGCTTTAATTATCTTAATTATTATTGGTTTTATAAATGGTAATCCAAATAATAAACCAATCGTATCTCAAGTTCCTGTTGATAGTCCAAGTTATAATGCTGGATTACAAACTGGTGATGTAATTAAAACATTAAACGGTACTAAAATAAATACGATTGATAGATTGATGATTGAATATCAAATGAACTATGGGGAAACTTTAGAATTAGAAGTTTTAAGAGATGGTAAACTAGAAAAAATTAACATTGTGCCAACTGAAAAAGATGGTGTATATTCATATGGATTTTCATTAGATTCAACTATTAGATATGGCTTTTTTGAAGGTATTAAATATGGCTTTAGTAAATTCTTTAGTTTAATTGAACAAATGTTTTTAGTAATTACTTATTTAGTTACTGGAAAACTTAGTTTATCTAATTTATCAGGTCCAGTTGGTATTTATAATATTGTAGGTGAATCAGCTAAAGCAGGATTACTTAATTTAGTTTATTTAACTGGTTACTTAAGTATCAATGTTGGATTTATTAATTTATTACCAATACCAGCATTTGATGGTGGAAGAATTTTATTTTTAATAATTGAAAAAATAAGAAGAAAACCAATTAAACCAAGTGTTGAAAATACAATTCATGCAGTAGGACTCGCACTTCTTATGATTTTAATGGTCGCAATAACTTATAACGACATTGTAAGGTTTATTATTAAATGATAACAATTAGTTGTTGTAAACATTATGATAAAATAGTAAATTTCTTATATTTAGAAAATGATATTATGTCTAAGTTATTGATAGATTATTATCAAGAATATGTTTTTAATATTAAAAGTGAAAAGAGTAAAATCAAAGTAGATAATATTATGAATTTATATACTGATAAAGAAGATTTTTATAAATATGTTCAATTAAAATTACAAGATGATATATATGATAATTATGAAAAAGTAATTAGAAAATTAGTTAAAATTTATAATGAATATGAAAATGATAAATTAAAAAAAATCAAAAATTCGAGGTGGTTATAATGTTAAAAGTGGATGGAGTTACAAAGTATTATGGTGATTTTAAAGCTGTAGATAATTTATCTTTTGAAGTAAAACCTGGAGAAATATTTGGACTATTAGGTGTCAATGGGGCAGGTAAAACAACAACTTTTAGAATGATTATGGGATTACTTGAACCAACTAGTGGTAATATTACTTTAAATGGCAAAAAAATAGATTATGATGTTACAGATAAAATTGGTTTTTTAACCGAAGAAAGAAGTTTATTAACTAAATTAACAGTTAAAGAACAATGTATTTTCTATGGTGTTTTAAAAGGAATGAAAGAAGAAGATATATTAAAAAGAACAAAAGAATTATTAGAAAAATTTGAAATACCAGAATATTTAGATAAAAAAATAAAAGAATTATCAAAAGGTAATCAACAAAAAGTTCAATTTATAACAGCTATTTTAAATGAACCAGAATTATTAATACTAGATGAACCATTTAGTGGACTAGATCCATTTAATGTTGAAATGTTTAAAAAAGAAATAGTGGAAATGTCTAAAAAAGGAAGTATGATTATATTTTCTTCGCACAGAATGGAACATGTTGAACTATTTTGTAAAAAATTAGTTGTTTTAATGAAAGGTAAATCTGTATTAGAAGGTGAACTTAAAAAAATAAAACAACAATATCGTAAAAAAAATATTTTAATTAAAGGTGATATTGATATTAAAGAACTAGAAAAAATAAATGGTGTGGTTTCAGTTACTAAGAAATCTGATGAATATGAAGTTAAAATTGAAGATCAAGATATAGTTAAAGATGTATTTAAATATGTTAGTAAATGTGATAATGTAGTAAAATTTTCTGTTGAAGAACCATCTTTAAATGAAATATTTGTAGCTAAAGTAGGTGAATCTTATGAAAAATAAATTAAAGTTTTTAATTGGTATGAGTTTAAAAAGAAAAATTAAAACTAAATGGTTTGTTTTAGCTAATATCTTCTTAGCAATCTTAATAATTGGTGTAGCTAATATTGATCATATTATTACTTTCTTCGGTGGTGATTTTGATAAAACTACTAAGATTTATGTAATTGATAATACTAATACTTATGATGTATTTAAAGCTAGCATTGATGCAGGATTTAAATTAACAGAAAATAGTAAGTATGAAATTATTAAATATGATAATTCTAAGGAAGAAATAACTGAAACAATTAAAACAAATGAAGAAGAAAAAGATTCTATAGCATTAGTTTTTAATTATGATGAAGAAAACATCGTCAAAGTAGAAATGATTACTAA
>CALVYO010000131.1 GCA_944372275.1 uncultured Bacilli bacterium | reverse complement strand
ACTTTAAGTTCAAAAAATTTTCCTATTTTTGAACTCCTTTTGTATGTTTCAATTTAATTATGTTTTTTTCAACCTTTACTCCTATCTAATTTTTTTAAAAATTTAGCTAATATAAACATTAAATTATTATCCTTCTTTATATAAAGAACAGTAAAATAAGTTAGACAACAAATTATTATAATCAATGCTAATGTAATTAAGAATCCTAAATTAAACATTCTAATTAATAAAGACATTGGAATAAATAATATTCCTAACAATATATATAAAATATTTTTTTTAGAAAAAATACTTACATTTATTTTTAATACTTTTTTACTATATCTATAATGAAGTATAAATACTAATAATTCAGATAATCCCGTTGTAATTAAAGCTGTACTTGGATTAAATATGTTAAATAATACTAATAAATAATTTAATATTAAATTAAGAATACCACATCCTAAAGATATTTTTACAATTCTATTTTCTAAATCATTCGGATATAATATTAAATTATTCATGATTGATTCCAAACTTATAAACACTCTTGTAATACAAGCAATCATTAAAGGTATAATTGCATTTACATACTTATCTCCTGCGTACAGTAAAATAACTTCTTTTGCTACTACAAAAACTCCTAAACAAATTGGAACAATTATAAATAATAGTGATGATATTGAATTATTTAATTTTTCTTGATATTCATCTTTACTACCGTTTTTTAATAAATATGATAATCTTGGAATAGACACTATAATTATTGAATAAGGAATAGAAACCAGTGTAGAAACTATATAATATGGTATATAATATACTGTAACTGATACATCATTTACATATTTCCCTAACATTACTCTATCTAATTGACTAAACAACAAATCTATATTTGTAATTAATAAAACCGCTATTAAAGGTTTTATATATTTCTTTATTTTTATTGAAGAAAAATCAAATTTAATTTTATTTTTAGCATATATAAAACTTATAATATTATTTAAAAATACCGTTAAACAAATAATTATTGAATACATTACTATATCATCAGGTTTTCTTACCAATAAAAGAAGTGAAACAAAATAAACTATTTTTGTTATTACTGATTTTATCGTTATAAATTTATAATTTTCTAAAGCTTCATTAACAAATTCAATATAAAATATATTAGCAAATATTTGAATTACCATTATTAAATATATAGTAGTAGCAATACCACTTGAATTTAACATACTATATATCACATAGATTATTAATACTAATAAATTAGAAAGCAAAGATATAAAAAACAAATTACTAAACAGTTGTGACACTTTTTTCTTATCATCTCGTACTTTGCTTATTTCCCTTATTCCATAGTTATATACACCAAAAGATGCAAACGCTAAAAACATTTGAAATTCAGAATATACCCTGTTATATGTTCCATATAAATCAACATCCAATAATCTTACTATATAAGGTCCTATTATTAAAGGAACTACAATATTAACAAAACTTAATATTGATTTATATATAGTATTTTTAAATAATGTATTTTTTTTACTCATGATAACACTTCCAATACTATTAATATTTTATCATATATTTTCTTATTTATAAAGAAATTGACAAAAATTTCACATAAAATAAAAATTATAGTTATTACTAACTATAAAATTCTTTAATACTATTTAATAAATATTTATTTTCTTCTGAATTTTTTATTGCTATTCTGATATATTCACCATCAGAAAATCCATTTTTTCCATTTAAAACTTTTATTAAGATTTTCTTATATTCTAATAAATACTCTGCTAGCTTGTCAGCTTGCCCCTTATTTAATTTACACATAAAATAATTTGCTTGTGAAGCATAAACTTTTAGTTGTTTTATATCACTTAATTCTCTATAGAATTCATTTCTTTCATTTTTTATCATATCGCAAGCTTTAATATAATCTTTTTTATACAAAGATATTATTTGTAAAAAATACTCTCCAAATGAATTTATATTCCATACTGGTAGACTATCTTTCATAATTTTTATATATTCTTGATTACCAGTTGCCAAAACTCCTAATCTAAGTCCAGGTACACCATAAGACTTACTAATACTTTTAATAACAATTAAATTTGTATATTTATTAAGTATTTCATCATCAATTAACGAATAACTATCATTTGCAAAATCTATAAATGACTCATCGAAAACAATTTGTTTATTATTAATTTTTGCATAATTTAATAAATCTATTATTTCATCATAAGTTAAACAATCACCACTAGGATTATCCGGAGATATTATTATTAAACAATCTACATTATTTAATTTTTCCTTCATTTTATCAATATTTAATTGATAATCATCTAAATTTGTATATATGTATTCTATTTGATTATGAGGGAAGCATCTTACATATTCATTAAAAGAAGGTATTGATAAACAAATTTTACCTTTTATAATATATTTTAAATTATTAATTAGCTCCGCTGCACCATTACCTATTAGAATATTATTCTCACTCACATTGTCGAACATTCTAGAAGCACATATAGTTTGTACTCTTTGTCCTGAAGGATAATTAATAAGTAAATCCGTATATAAATATT
>CALVYO010000130.1 GCA_944372275.1 uncultured Bacilli bacterium | reverse complement strand
CGTATTACCATTTCTAATATCTAATAAGGCATTGTCTAAAGCAATATGAGCTGAATTTGATTTAGGTGATAATGCTAACTCAACTACAACTGTAGCAAGAGGAATTCTTGCTTCTGGTAAACCTAATCTTTCACAAGCATTGATACAAGCATCAACTTTAGGCCCCATCGAAGGATTGGCTAATCCAATATCTTCATAAGCAATTACAGTCATTCTTCGATAAATACTATCTAAATCTTCGGCTTCAATTAATCGTGCTAAATAATGTAAACTAGCATTAACATCACTACCTCTAATTGATTTTTGAAATGCTGATAAGACATCATAATGTCCATCTTCGTTTTTATCGTGAAAAAATACGGGCTTACTATTTATTTTCTTAATATGTTCAACGCTTACTATTTTATTACTACTAGAATAATATGCTACTTCTAATAAGTTATAAGCAAACCTTAAATCCCCACCAGATAATCTAACGATATAATCAATTGCTTCATCATTTATTTGGATATCTTTTAAATATTTAATTCCTTTATTTAATGCTTCTTTAATATCTTCATCATTTAATTCTTTTAATTCAAATATTTGACATCTACTTCTAATTGCTGGATTAATTTTATGATATGGATTAGATGTAGTCATACCAATTAAAGTTATTAAGCCGTTTTCTAAATAAGGTAATAATAAATCTTGTTTATCTTTATTTAATCTATGAATTTCATCCATAATGATAATATACTCATTATTATATTTTGCTTCTGATATTGCATCATCAAAATCTTTTTTATTATTTATAACAGCATTTAACAATATATATTTATATCCTAATTCATTAACAATAGCAGTAGCAATACTAGTTTTACCAATTCCTGGTTTACCGTATAAAATCATCGAAAATAATTTTTTATTTTTTACTAAATTAGTTAATATTTTATCTTTACCTATTAAATGTTTTTGGCCAACTATATCATCTAATTTAGTAGGCCTTAGAATGTGCGCTAAAGGTTCCATATAAATCACCAATATTATTTTATCAAAATTATTAAAAAATTAATAGAGTGTGATATAATTATATTGGTGATAAAATGAACTTTATACCAAATAAAGATGAATTTAATAACAAAGCATTAGAATTTAAAACTTATTTATTAATCGATAAAAAATATAGTAATGAAACAATTAATTCCTATATGAACGATTTATACAAATATTATAAATATATTAGTAAAAAAAATTTAAATATCGATAATATTAAACGAAAAGATATAATGGAATATACAAAATATTTAAGAGAACAACAATTATCTACTAGTTCGATTAATCATAATGTATCAGTATTAAGAACATTTTATAAATTTCTAGTATTATCAAATCGCTTTGTTACTGATCCGATGGAATATTTAGAAGTACCAAAATTAAGAAAAAGTTTACCAAAAGTCTTATCAGTTGAAGAAGTAAAAAAAATATTAGATATCGATTTAACAGATAAATATAGTTATCGTAATAAAGCAATGTTAGAATTAATGTATGCAACCGGCCTTAGAGTAAGTGAATTAGTTAATTTAAAACTAAATGATATCGATTTAGAAAGTGATTTAATTAGAACATTAGGTAAAGGTAGTAAAGAGAGGATAATTCCAATTGGCGATTATGCTATATATTATCTAAGAAAATATATTTTAGAATATCGCCCTTCATTACTTAAAACAAATACCGAATATGTATTTTTAAATAATCACGGCAAAAAATTATCTAGACAAAGTTTTTATAAATTAGTAAAAGAAATTGCTATTAAGAAAAACATTAAAACCGAATTTTCTCCTCATACTTTAAGACATTCATTTGCTACTCATTTACTTGATAGAGGAGCAGATATCGTAAGTATTAAAGAAATGTTAGGTCATAGTTCATTATCTACTACACAAATATATACTCATATTTCAAATCAAAAATTAAAAGATGAATACGCCAAATTCCATCCTCACGGATAATAATGAATTAATTAAATATTTGTATAGTATTAAAGATGATGAATATAGAAAATTTAATGAAAGAATTATTAAAACTGATAATATAATTGGTGTAAGAATTCCTGTTTTAAAAAAAATTGCTAAAGAAATAAGTAAATTAGATTATTTAACTTTTATTAAAAATAACAAACACAAATATTATGAAGAAATAATATTACACGGTCTAGTTATTACTTATTTAAAAGATTATGATATATCAATTAAATTGTTTGATGAATATATTAATTATGTTGATTCTTGGGCTACTTGTGATATAGTTGTTGCAAATTTTAAAATTGTTAATAAAAATTTAGATAAATATTTAATAAAAATTAAAGAATATTTAAAAAGTAATAAACCATTTATAAAAAGAGTAGGGATAGTATCTTTATTTTACTATTTAAATGATGAATATATTGACGAAGTACTTGATATGGTAAATTGTATTAAAAGTGATGAATATTACGTTAAAATGGCTATTGCGTGGCTTATTTCGATATGTTTAATAAAATATTATGATAAAACAATATTATTTTTAAAAAATTGTAATTTAGATGATTGGACATATAATAAA
>CALVYO010000129.1 GCA_944372275.1 uncultured Bacilli bacterium | reverse complement strand
ATTGCTAAAATGATAATAACTGCTAACAATTCGATTAAAGTAAAACCTTTTTTCATTAATCTCACCACCTTACTTTTTCTAACTATTTAAATTATACCTTTTTTTCTATTTCAAGTCAATTAATTATGTCAATTAAATGAAAAAAAGTCAAAATATTATTCTGACTTTGTTGGATCTGCCCAAGTTCCTCCTGTCATAACAACTTTATAACCATTACTAATAACAGTTATTGCGGTTACTCTTCCATCAGCAAATGTGGGATCACCTGATATGGTAGCATTTCCTAAACTAACCATAGTAGCAACTTCAACACTTGTTACACCATCTGCACATATATCAGTATAACTATCATCAATTTGTGCTTTCATTTCAGAAGTTGCACAAAAATTATTGATACCACTTACTATAACATTTGCTTCCGATGCAGCAGCACTTTTTCTAGCATCTTCTACTACATCTAATATAATTGGAGTTGCTATTAAGGCTACAATTGCTAATATTATAATTACTGCTAATAGTTCTATTAAAGTAAAACCTTTTTTCATTTATTTCACCACCTTTTATCTTTATTATGGATAAAATTAGGTAAAATATGTGTTTATTTTAATTTTTCAATTATTAACTCTAAATCTTTTTCATCTTTTATCAAATTGTTTTTTTCATTGAGAATAATTTCTTTTGGTGCTTTATTTATATAACCAACATTTGCTAATATTTTTTTTCTTCTTTCAATTGAATTAATTAATCTATCTTTTTCTTTAATTAATAGTTGTTTTTCTGCTTCTGTTAAACTTCCATCATAATAAATTGATACAATATCATTATCAAAATTAATATCTATTTTATTAAAATTTCCTTCATAACTATCTAAAATATTTTCATTTTTAAGCATTTTAATTAACAAATTTTTATTTTCTAATACTAATTTATTATTGCTTACAATTAAATAATCTTTTCCTAAATTATTATCTAATTTAACTTTTCTTATTTTTTTAATTAATTCAATTAATAAATCTAAATTACTTTCAAATTTAAATTTTTTATCATATTTTGGATAATCACTTATCATAATTGACTCATCATGAATTGGTAATTTTAAATATATTTCTTCGGTTACAAATGGCATAAAAGGATGTAATAATTTTAATATATTAGTTAAAACTATTAATAATACTGTTTTTGTTGTGTCATTCATATTTGCTTTTGATAATTCAATATACCAATCACAAAAATCATCCCAAATAAAACTATACAATAATGAACCAACAGTATTAAATTCATACTTATCCATATATTTTGTCACTTTATTAATTAAATTATTCATCTTATTTAAAATCCATTTATCGCTCACTGATAAATTATCTAAACAATAATTAAAATTTTCTATATTCATTAAAACAAATCTTGAAGCATTCCACAATTTATTGATAAAATTCCAAGTTGATTTAACTTTTTCTTCATCATATCTTAAATCAGTTCCATTAGCAGTAGATGTAGATAAATAAAATCTTAAAGAATCACATCCATATTCTTCAATAACATCCATAGGATCAACACCATTACCTAAAGATTTACTCATTTTTCTACCTTGTTTGTCTCTGATTAAACCATGAATTAAACAATCTTTAAATGGTCTATTATTAGTAAAATGTAAGCCTTGAAATGTCATTCTATTAACCCAAAATGGAATAATATCATAACCTGTTACTAAACAATTATTTGGATAATATCTTGATATATCTGTATCTGGCCAACCTAATGTACTAAAAGGCCACAAAGCTGATGAAAACCAAGTATCTAACACATCTTGATCTTGTACCCATTCATCACTAGGTGCTTCATATCCAACATATACATCATCATCTTTATAATAAGCCGGTATTTGATGTCCCCACCAAAGTTGTCTTGAAATACACCAATCATAAGTTATTTCCATCCAATGATTCATAATTTTTTCAAATCTAGTAGGAACAAAATTTACTTTAGTATCTTTATTTTTTTGATTTTCTAACACTCTATCAGCTAATGGGCGCATTTTAACAAACCATTGCTTAGATAAATAAGGTTCAACCATAACATCAGTTCTTTCAGAATGCCCTACTGAATGTTTCATTTTTTCTATTTTGATTAATAAATCTTTTTCTTTTAAATCTTCTACTAATTTTTTTCGACATTCAAATCTATCTAAACCTGTGTACCCAACAGCGTTTTCATTCATTGTTGCATCTTTATTCATAACAACAATTCTTTTTAAATTATGTCTATTACCTACTTCAAAATCGTTAGGATCATGAGCAGGAGTTATTTTTACAACACCTGTTCCAAATTCTGGATCAGCGTGTTCATCACCCACGATAGGAATTAATTTATTAACAATAGGAAGGATTACATTTTTACCAATATATTTTTTATATCTTTCATCATTAGGATTAACCGCAACAGCTGTATCACCAAATAAAGTTTCTGGTCTTGTCGTTGCTACTTCTAAGTATTCATTACTATTTTCAATAAAATATTTAATATGATAGAAAGCTCCTTCTACTTCTTTATAAATAACTTCTTCATTAGATAAAGCTGTCATTGCTTTAGGATCCCAATTTATAATTCT
>CALVYO010000128.1 GCA_944372275.1 uncultured Bacilli bacterium | reverse complement strand
ATCTTGAATTAAATTTGGATTTAATATTTCTAATTCTATTATTTCTTTTTCTAAAATATGTTCTAATAATGGCTTTAGAATATTTGGTTTAACTACTGCTCTCATAAATATCGGTTCATATTTTGCCGTATAGAACTTTTTTATTTAAATCACCTCCTATTAGTTATATACGACAAAAACATAATGAATTCCTGCTAAATTATTAAAAAAATTATATTTTAGTAACAAAAAAAGATAGTTATTTTAAACTATCAAAAAATTTAATATCCATCTTTTTTATCATACCAAGTAACTACTTTTACTAGTTTAAAAACTTAATGTAACCTATCTTATTATAATTAAAATTCATCTTTATCTAAAAATTCAAATAAATTTAAATGAATTATGCCATTTTTACTATAATCTAATTTATCAGTAGTAATTAAATATTTAGGATAATTATCTTTTATTTCATCAAATGCTGACATTTCTCTTTCATAAGTATTTTCGTCACTAACAGTTAAAGATACTTGAATATATTTTACTTCATTTGTTTTAATAGCAATAAAATCTATTTCACCTTTTTTAGTTTTACCAACACAAACATCATAGCCAAATATTAGTAATTGATTATAAACTAAATTTTCTATAGCATATGATTTATTTATAAATGATTTATTATTTTTTATTTGGGCTAATCCTAAATCAGTCATATAATACTTATTTAATGTTTTTAAAATTGTTTTACCGTGAACATCATAACGATATATTTTTTGTATTAAAAAACATTTACATAAAGCATCTAAATAAGAATATAAAGTAGAATTAGATATTTCTCTTCCCTTATTTTTTAAATATTTAATGATGTTAGTGCTTGAAAATTCCCTTCCTATTGTATCGATTAAATATTGTAAAATCAAATTAAATAAGTTAATATCTTGTAGTTTTAATCTTTCAATTACATCTCTTAATATAATTGAATCATAAACATTATACAAATAATTTTTAATACTTTCTTCATCATTAAATTCAAATCTGTTAGGTAAGCCACCCCATTTCAAATAATTGTCTAAAACATCATCTTTAGTATCTAATAATTGAGTAACTTCTTTATAACTTAAAGGTTTTATTTTAAATGTGACATATCTACCTGATAATACTGTGGACAATTCACTTGCTAATAATTTACTACTAGAACCTGTTATAAAAATACTAACATTAGAAGATGCTCTTAAAGAATTTACTACTTTTTCAAATTGCAAAACATTTTGAATTTCATCAAAAAATAAATAATATAGTTTATCATCTTTTATTTTATTTTTAATGTAGTTATTTAATTTTTTATAATCTAATAATTCTTCATATTCTATATATTCAAAATTAATATATATAATATGTTCATCATCAACATTAGTTAATTCTTCTATTATTTGTTTAAGTAAAACTGATTTGCCGCATCTTCTTATTCCAACAAAATTTTAACTAAATCGCTATTATAAAAAGGTCTTATTTTTTTTAAATATATTTCTCTTTTTAACATTTTTATCACCTATTTAAATTATATACTATATTATTATATTTGTCAGATTATTACATTTTAATGTAATAACTTATTAATTTCATATATTTTTTACTTTAAAATGTAAAAAGATAGTTATTTCAAACTATCTAAATATTTAGCGGTTCTAACCATTTGATGAGAATATCCCATTTCGTTATCATACCAAGCAACTACTTTTACTAGTTGTTTGCCATCTACTTCTAAGATGCTAGTCAATAATCCATCAACTAAAGCACCACAATCAGAACCAATTATATCACTTGATACTACTGGGTCATAAGTAAATGTTAAAGTCTCATTACAACTATTCATTAAAGCATTATTAACTTCTTCAACTGTTACATTTCTACTTAATTCTAAAGTTAAATCAACTACTGAACCAGTTGGGGTAGGAACTCTTAATGCACTACCATCTAACCTACCTTTTAAAGCAGGTATTACTAAACCTAATGCTGAAGCAGCACCAGTACTAGATGGAATAATATTCATAGCACCTGCTCTACCACGACGTGCTTTAATACCTTTTTTATGAGCAACATCTAATATTACTTGGTCATTTGTATAAGCGTGAACAGTTGTCATATATCCTTTTACAATACCAAATTTATCATTAATTACATTGGCTACTGGAGCTAAACAGTTAGTCGTACAAGATGCTGCTGAAATAATTTCTTCACTACCATCTAATATTTCGTGGTTTACATTATAAACGATAGTCTTCATATCGCCTTTACCAGGAGCAGATATAATTACATGTTTAGCGCCTGCTTCAATATGTTTATGAGCTTCTTCATATTTTACAAATTTACCAGTACATTCAAATACTTGGTCAATTCCTAATTCACCCCAAGGTAAATTAACAGGATCTGTTTCTTTAAAAACTTTTATTTTTCTTCCAGATACAATAATATTTTCTTCATCAAAACTAATTTCATCTAATTTATAGTTTCTATGATTACTATCATATTTTAATAAATAAGCTAATTGTTCTGCATCAGTTAAATCATTGATTGCGACAATTTCAATTGAAGGATCTTCCTCCATAATTCTAAATACTAATCTTCCTATTCTTCCAAAACCATTAATTGCTACTTTCATTATTATCACCCTTTCTTTAATGGAAACAACTTCCACCAATAAATT
>CALVYO010000127.1 GCA_944372275.1 uncultured Bacilli bacterium | reverse complement strand
TAGATAAAACAAAAACAGCGATGGGATCAAGATTACTTAAAAATTTTATTGAAAATCCTTTAATTGATAAAAAAGAAATTGAAAGAAGATATGATTGTATCGAAAAATTATTAGAGGAATTTATTTTAACTAATGATTTAGAAAAATATTTATTAGAAGTATATGATTTAGAAAGATTATCTGGACGCATTGCATTTGGCTCAGCTAATGCAAGAGATATGTTACAACTTAAAAATTCTTTAAAAGTATTACCTAATATTAAAGATATATTAACTAAAATTAACTTTTATAAAAATATCGAAGATTTAAATGATTTATATGAATTATTAGATAAAAGTATTTATGAAAATCCACCTATGACTATTAAAGAAGGATATATTATTAAAGAAGGATATAATAGTGAATTAGATGAATTAAAAGATTTAAGAAAAGGTGGTAAAGATTTTGTTGCTAAGTTTGAAAATGAAGAACGAGAAAGAACTGGTATTAAAAACTTAAAAGTTGGCTACAATAAAGTATTTGGATATTACATTGAAATTTCTAGAGGCAATATCAATTTAGTAAAAGATGAATACGGATATGAAAGAAAACAAACTTTATCTAATTGTGAAAGATATATAAGTCCTATTTTAAAAGAAAAAGAAAATTTAATATTAAATGCTGAAGAGAAAATTATCGATTTAGAATATCAATTATTTGTTGAAATAAGAGATAAGGTTAAAGAATATATTCCAAGATTACAAAGTATTTCTAAAGTTATTAGTGAAATAGATTGCTTACAAGCATTTGCTAATGTTTCATCTAATAATAATTATGTAAGGCCTAAATTAGTTGATGAAAGAGTTATTAAATTAATTGATGATCGCCATCCGGTAGTTGAACAAGTAATCGATTCTGAATATGTCCCTAATGATATTATTATGGATGAAAATACCAATATTTTGTTAATTACAGGGCCTAATATGGCTGGTAAATCAACTTATATGCGCCAACTTGCTATTACAGTTATAATGGCTCAAATAGGTTGTTTCGTTCCGGCTAGTGAAGCGACTTTACCAATATTTGATGCAATATTTACGCGTATTGGGGCTTCTGATGATTTGGTGAGTGGGGAATCAACATTTATGGTTGAAATGAACGAAGCTAATAATGCTATAAGTAATGCGACATCTAATTCATTAATATTATTTGATGAATTGGGTAGGGGAACTGCTACTTTTGATGGTATGGCTTTAGCCCAATCGATCATTGAATATATTCATGATAATATTAAATGTAAAACATTATTTTCAACTCATTATCACGAATTAACTGATTTAGAAAATAATTTAAAAAGTCTTAAAAATATTCATGTTTCTGCTTTAGAAGAAGATGGTAATATCACATTTTTACATAAAATTAAAGATGGCAGTATCGATAAAAGTTATGGTATCCATGTTGCTAAATTAGCTAATTTACCTGATTCATTAATTAAAAGAGCAAATCAAATATTAAATGTTTATGAAAATAAAGAGAAAAAAAGAGATGTTATTATTCAAGAATCTTTACCATTAGATGATTTAATAAAAGAAGAATCAGAGGTAGAAAAAGAATTAAAAAAAATAAATCCTTTAGAAATGACACCTCTTGAAGCTATTAATTTTTTATATGAATTAAAACAAAAGATTTGATAAAATTCAAATTCTTTTGTTAATTTATTGTTATATAAGTTAATTTGTAGTATAATTATATATAGGAAATATCAGTTGTTGAGTGCCTACCTCTAATCTTTAATGAGAGGAGGTTTGATAAAATGTCAAGAAGAATTTTTGTTATAAAAATTTTAAGGAGCATTATTATCATTTTATCGCTTCTTATCGTAATGATAATAGTAATAAAAAAATGACACTTAATTCATTAACGAATTAAATGTCTTCAACCAATAAGGTAGACATTCAACATGAGAAAACTGAATGTTTCCTTTTTATTATATGCAAGTTTCCTTGACAAATATATTGTATCATAAAATAATATGTTTGTCAAAACAAATTAATTAAAAATTAACACATTTATTGTTATGTAAGTTAATTTATAGTATAATTATATGTAGGGAATAATAACTGTTGGGTACTTGCCAAATTCTAAATGAAGGAGGCTTGATGATTATGAAGAAAAAAGATTTATTAATCTCATATCTAATCTTAATTATCATTTTATTAATAATATCTTTATTGATATTATGCATAAAAAAATAGTACTCAATCAACAGATTAAGTACAAACCCAAAAAACAATTGGTGAGTACTCAACATAGCAAAGTTAAGTATTCCCTTTTTATTATATGCAAGTTTCCTTGACACATACATTGTATCATAAAATGATATGTTTGTCAAAACAAATTAATTAAAGATTAACATAATAATTGAAACTAAAGTTAATTTGTAGTATAATTATTTATAGGGAATATTAACTGTTGAGTACTTGCCAAATTCTAAATGAAGGAGGCTTGATGATTATGAAGAAAAAAGATTTATTATCTCATATCTAATATTAATTATCATTTTATTAACAATATCATTATTGATATTATGTATAAAAAAATAGTACTCAATCAAACAGATTAAGTACTTTACTGAATTAAAACAATAGGTAAGTACTCAACATAGCAAAGTTAAGTATTCCCTTTTTATTATATGCAAGTTTCCTTGACAAATACATTGTATCATAAA
>CALVYO010000126.1 GCA_944372275.1 uncultured Bacilli bacterium | reverse complement strand
TATATTATAAAGTAAAATACACTAAAAAGAAAGTCTTTAGACTTTCGAATGAAAAATTTATTTTTCATTTTTCTTGCATTATTTTTAAAATTTCATCAAAACTATCATCATCAGCAATAATATTTTTATGTATTTTTCCACATTTTTGACATTTGTAAATAATTTTGTAAGTGTTTTTAAATTTTTCAACATCGATAGGTTCTAATAATCCACAGCATTCGTTTTTTCTATCCCCTGGTAAAATATCGACATGTTTAGAAAATAAACAAACAGGACAATGATCTCTAGCCGTATAATTTAATTTATCAACCTTTTGTCCACAGTTTTCACAAATAAATTGTTCATCAATCATATTAAATCTTTTCATATACCACCAATAATAATTTTACCTTAAATTTAAATAATGTCAATAATAGTTATTACATACAATTTAATAGGTGAAATAATGACAAGATTTTTCTTTTTTTTAGTTGGATTTGGTTTTACGTTAATCGGATTTATTTATATAATAATTTACTTAAATTTGACGACTATCGGGTATAATTTTTTAGAATATGTTAAATTTATAATAAGAAGACCAGAATGTTTAATTGCAATTATTGGGCTAATTTTAATGTATTTTAGTGTACCTAAGGAGGAAAAAGATGAATTACATATACGATATTTTACTAAATTTTAATGATTATGCATATGACATTTTTGAATGGAATAAAAATGATAAAATATATCATATAAGAAAAATACCATTGATAAAATTAAAAACTTGTGATTTGTTAAATATAATTAATAAAAATGTTAAATTTGATTCTAATTTTTTACTTAAAATTTATAAAAAAACAGAATTTTTTAATAAAAAGGCTATCGATTATGCATTTTTAGGTACCGATGGTAAAATAGTTATAGCCTTTAAACTAGAAAAAGGAAAAATAAAATATAGTCAATTATTTTTAGATGAAGAAAATGAAGTTTTAGATTATAGTTTAAATTTAAATTTTACAGAAATAAAATATACTATAATTAGTGATAAAAAAAGAGATTATTTATGTACCAGAAATGAAAAAATTATGAAGAAATATATTTATGATGAATTGAAAAAAATAAAAGATGTGGAAAAATTAAACTTTATATATTTAGAATGTTTTAATAAAAAAAGTAAAAATGTAATTAAAGATATTTATAAAGAATTGAATTCTAATTTTGAAAATATATATGTGAAATTTTATAAAATATTAAAAATAACTACGATTAAAAGATAAATAATAGATTTTTTTATCTTTTTTTGTTATAATTATCTAAGTTAAGGAGGTAATTAAAATGGATTATTGTTTTACGATTGATAAATTTTCTGGTCCATTAGATTTATTACTACACTTAATTAAACAATCCAATATTGATATTTACGATATAAAAATAGAAGAAATTACTAATCAATATTTAGATTATATAAAAAAAATGGAAGAATTAAATTTAAATATCGCCAGTTCTTATTTAGTAATGGCTGCTGAATTAATAGAAATGAAGGCATCGATGTTATTGCCTAAACCAGAAATTTCTGAAGACGATTATGAAGAAGATCCAAAAGAAAAATTAATTCAACGATTAATTGAATATCAAAATTATAAAGAGGTTATATCAAAATTTCACGAATTAGAATTAGAAAGACAACAATATTATACTAAACAGGCTAGTGATATAAGTGAATATGATATCGAAACTAAATTAAATGATGATATTGAATTAGATGATTTGTTGAAAGCATTTTCTAAATTTTTACAAAAAAAAGAAGATATGAAACCATTAAATACAAAGATAACTACTAAAGAGTATTCGATAACCAAACGGAGTAAGGAAATAAAAGATATAATTAAAAAGAAAAAACAAGTTAGTTTTGAAGATCTATTTGATATTAGGACAAAAAGTTATGTAGTAGTAACCTTTTTATCTATTTTAGTTTTAGCCAAAAATAACGAAATAAAAATAATCCAAGAAAATAATTTTGAAAATATATTGTTGTGCGGGGTGACATAATGAACTTAGTTTCAGCGTTAGAAAGTTTATTATTTGTTGTTGGTGATGAAGGTTTAAGTATTGAAGAAGTAAAAAAAATATTAGAAGTAGATGATAATACATTAACTGAAATTACTGATAAATTAATTGATAATTACCAAAATGAAGATCGAGGCATTGAATTAACTATTTTAAGTAATAGATTAAAATTAATCACTAAAAGAGAAAATAAACAATATTTACAAAAATTAGTTGACTTTAAAGATGATGAACATTTAACTGATTCAGCACTAGAAACTTTAGCCATAATTGCTTATAATCAACCAGTAACCAGAATTATGGTCGATGAAATAAGAGGTGTTAGTAGCGCTTACTTGGTTAGAAAATTAGTGTATAAAAATTTAATATGTGAAGTTGGTAGAAGTGAAGCAGCCGGTAGACCTGTTTTATATGGAACAACGCCTTTATTTTTAGATTATTTTGGACTTAAATCAATTAAAGATTTACCAAATATAGAAATAACTAAAGATGATAGTGTTAAAGAATTATATAATTCTAAATATAATGAAGATAATTTATAAAAAATATTTAAAAAAGTAAGATTATGTGGTATAATCTTATTACTTGCTTGTGTGGCGGAACTGGTAGACGCGCACGACTCAAAATCGTGTGGCCTTTGGTCATGAGGGTTCGATTCCCTCCACAAGCACCATTGACGAATCTGTTCGAACTATTCGAACTTTGATATATAGAAATCAATCGAAATGATTGATTTTTTTCATT
>CALVYO010000125.1 GCA_944372275.1 uncultured Bacilli bacterium | reverse complement strand
TGGGGTGTTTTAAGAAATGGTAAAGTAGGTATCAATGGTGTGGATTATATACCTGATATTCCAATTAAAGAAGATGTTATTAATAATATAAACAAAATTTTAGAAGAAAAAAATATCACAAAAAAAGCAATCGATTTAATGCTTTATTTAATGCGTAGTCAAATATTTTGGGATGGTAATAAAAGAACTAGTATGATAATTGCTAATAAAATGTTAATTGAAAATGGTTGCGGTATTATAACTGTTAAAGAAGAAAATATTAATGAATTTAATAAATTATTAACTGAGTATTATAATACTAATAATAAAAATAAAATTGTTGAATTTTTATATGAAAAATGTATTTTTGGATTACAAATTAATTAGTATTTTAAAATGAAGGTAGTTTATGATAAATAAGAAATATGAAAATTTATATAATAAATTTATTGAACATTATAAAAGAGTTCATATAAATCCTTGGCACGAAATAAATGAAGAACAATTAAATGATTTATATGACAAATTGATTAATGTTATGGATGTAGTTGATATTTATTCATTTAAATATTTTGTAGATTATATTATAAAAAGATTATGTGGAGAAAGTGATGCTCATACAAAATTTGAAATATTATCTTTATTGCCAATTAATTTTAGAATATTTGGTAACGATATATTAGTTAATTATCCTGATAATTTAAAAAATGGTAAATTATTGTCTATTAATAACATTAATATAGATGTAATAATTAAGGAACTAATTGATACTATACCATATGGTACAGTAGGTAAAAAGAAATATGAGTTAGAAAAATCATTATTTAATAAAGTAAAATTATTTGGTATACCATCATTGCGAGAATATGAAGAATTAGTTTTTGAAGTAGAAATGCCTAATGGTAAGAAAGAAAAAATTAAATTTTCTAAAAATGAAAAATATTCGAAAGAACAATTATTTGATTATGATAAATATAGATATGGCAATAATGCAACATATAGGTTCGTTGATAATTGTTTAATTTATAATCATAGTTCGATACAAATGAAGTTTAAAGAAAGAATAGAGAAAGCAATTGAAAGATTAAAAAGCGAAGATTTATCGAATATAGATACTATTATTGTTGATATTAGAGGAAATACAGGGGGAAATTCAGCGTTAAATAAAATATTAATGGATTTTATTAAAGAAAATAACGATAAAAAAATTATTTGTTTAACTGATTATAGAGTTTTTTCTGGTGGTAGATATGCATTAGTTGATTTAATTAATTTAGGCGCGATTACTATTGGTGAAGAAATAAGTACTCCCATAAATTGTTATGGAAATAGTAATTGGCTTAATGTCGGTGAATATTATTTTTCAGTATCTGAATGTTATTTTAATCCATTATTAAATTATAGTGCTAGGTCAAAAGAAGAATTTAAAAAAGAGGTAACAAAAGAAATAATAGAACCTTATATATTTCATCCAGATATTTTAGTTTTAGAAAAAAAAGAAGATTATATAGATGGAATAGATACTATTTTAAATTTTGCGATACAATATAGCAAACAAATTAACAACAAATTAAAATGAAAACATCAATTTTTAACAATATAATATATTACCAATAATTGACAATTATTTGCGTAAATGATATTATATTAGCGTGGTAAAAGAGGTGATTTTATGTTAAAAGCAAGTGTAGTTGCAAAGTATTTTTTGTCAAAAGATCCTAAAAGATTATTATTTAATAATAATGTTGTAAAAATAAATAATACAAAATCATATGAAGGAAATATAAGATTAAATAAATATCTTTTTCTAACACAAGTTGTTTATTTAGCAAAATATTCAAAAAAATTAATATATGATGATTTTGTTGCTTATGTGAATGGACCTGTTGTCAAAAATATTATTAATGATTATTCAATTATGTCATCAAAAAATGAAATAATCGATTTACCTTCTAACATAAAGGCTTTTTTAGATAAAATATATGAAGCATTAGAAAATGCAACATATGAAGAATTAATTGAAATAACTCATGAGGATCCAGAATGGATTAGATTAAGTCAAGATGTGTATAATGCTCCTATAATGAATTTAGAAAAAAATATTGATATTTATAAAGAAAGATATAAAGGATTAATAGAAGCATTAAAAATTTAGATCAGCAATTAGAAATAGGACAAGTATTATGGCTTAAAGTAAGATATCAAATAGATATTGTATCTATTGTTAAACATCCGATGATTATTTCTAAAATTGAAAAAGATTATATTGAAGTAATTGCTATTGATAAAACAAAAGATAAGTTACATCAACTTTTTCACAATTATAATTATTATTTAAATTGTAGTAATCCAAAAGAAACTGTAATTTTTGAAGATAGTTATGCTCAATTGAATACTAAGTTAACTATTGATAACATAGAAGAATTAAAATATTTTCGAAAAACATTAGATAAGTTATCTGAAAAAAAATTACAAGAATTATTAAAAAAATATGAAGAATATCATTATAATAATATTTTAGATGAAAAAAGAATAGTTCATATGAATAAAGATGAAATATTGAAATTAAATGAAGAAATTTTAATAAAATCATAAAACTTTTACTTTTTAAGTAGAAGTTTTATTTGTATGTTATAATATTTAAAGGAGGTAAGTTATGAACATAAAAGACAATACTTTATTAATAATACCTAATGAAATAAAAGAAGAAATGATTTTAAAAATAACTAGTGAAAACAATTTATTAGATATTAAATATATTTCATTAGAAGAATTATATAAAAAATTTTTTAATTATGATATTAAAGCAAT
>CALVYO010000124.1 GCA_944372275.1 uncultured Bacilli bacterium | reverse complement strand
CGTGTATCTGATGTATGAATACGATTATGATTATCGATATTTAATTGCGTTAAAGGACTTATATAAATTTTAAATTTACTATCGTCATCGATAGCCATCGTTAATTCGGGATTTAAAGCGTGTAATCCTTCTATTATAATAATATCATTTTCACCCATTTGCAAAGTTCTACCTTTATATTCTCTTTCACCTAAAACAAAGTTATACTCTGGTATTAATACTTTTTCACCGGCCAATAATTTAATTAAATGTTTATTAAATAAATCAGTGTCAACTGCTCTTAATGATTCGAAATCATAATCACCATTAGGTTTTTTAGGGGTATCGATTCTATTTAAAAAATAATCATCTGTCGATATACTATGTGTTTTAAAGCCACGAGCCTTTAAATAAACTTCTAATTTTCTAGCAGTAGTTGTTTTACCACTAGAAGAAGGACCAGCCAATAAAACTATTTTAACTTTACCTTTTTTATTGAATATAATATCGGCAGTCTTAGCTAACTGACTATTATAATTTGCTTCAGCTAATTGAATGACATCATTATATTTCCCTAAAGAGACAATATTATTCAAATCAGCCGCATTTGAAATACCTACTGTTTTACCCATATTAGTATAATCTAAAAATGCATCAAACATCATTTTATGATGTGAATAATCATCAGTATATTTAGGATTATTAATAGTTGGATAACTAAGAACAAATCCATTATCTTTGATATAAGTCAATTTAAATTCATCTAACACTTTTGTACTATAAGGCATTTCACTAAAGAAATAATCATAATACTCATCTAATCTATATAAATTTATATATGTATTACTTATATACTTAAATACCTCAACTTTATCAAATTGTTTTTTCTTTCTAAAGAAATTCATCGCATCTTGACGAGATACACTTAACTTAATAAAATTATAATCTTGTTTAACCAATTCATCCATTTTACTTTCAATTTGTTTAATTACATCTTTATCAATTTCTTTATTTACCATTTCACAGTAAACACCTTTATCGATAGAATGTTGAATTATAACTTCGGCATCACTACCTAATACCTTTTTAATGGCAACTATCATTAAAAAATGAACTCCGTGTGAATAAACGGTATGACCAATTTCCGAACTGCGATCATAAAAATTGATATTACATTTTTTAGTAATATGATACACTAGTTCCTCAATTACATTATCTACTTTAGCTATTAATATTGGAAAGTTATATCTTCCTTGAAAACTATTAGCTATTTCTGACAAAGTGGTATTTTCTGGATATTCTTTTATTAAGCCATCTTTATACTCGATTTTAATCATTTTATCCATTTTCATCACCTATTCTTAAAACATTATATCAAAAAAAAAAAAATTTGTCATTTGTTTTATTGAATAATTTTATACTTTACAACCTATTATATTAAATAGGAGATGATTTTATGCTTATACCAACTATTATCGAAAAAACTAATAATAGTGAAAGGGCGTATGATATTTATTCAAGATTATTAAAAGATCGTATTATTATATTAACTGGTGAAATCGATGATAATACAGCTAATATAATAGTTGCTCAATTATTATATTTAGATAGTATAAACAATAATGATATAAGTTTATACATAAATAGCCCAGGAGGTAGTATTACCGCTGGGATGGCTATTTATGACACGATGAATTTTATTAAAAGTGATGTATCGACAATTTGTTTAGGCATGGCTGCTTCGATGGGAGCATTCTTATTATCCAGTGGAACTAAAGGAAAAAGATATTGTTTACCTAATAGTGAAGTTATGATACACCAACCTTTAGGAGGAGCAAGTGGGCAAGCAACCGAAATTAAAATAGCAGCAGAACACATTTTAAAAATAAAAGAAAAATTAAATAATATATTAGCTTCTAACACTGGTAAAGAGATTAAAACTATCGAAAATGATACCGAAAGAGATAATTATTTATCTAGTGAAGAAGCATTACAATATGGTTTAATTGACCAAATATTATAGAGAAGATTATCCTTCTCTATTTGTTTTACAATAATATTGTTCTCCTAATTCGACTAATCTTTTAGTCATCTCGCCACCAACTGTACCATTCATTCTTGAAGTTTGGTCAGCACCTAAAGTAATACCCAATTCTTTAGCAATTTCATATTTTAAATTTTCTAAAGATTTCTTACTACCGGGAACTACTAATTTATTCATTTTATCACCACCTTACATTATTATTATGGATTATATAAAATATAAAATGAGTGGTAAAAAAAACTAGATAGCAAATTGCTATCTATTTTAATTATTTAGCTTGGTAACCACCTAAGTGTTGTTGTCCCATTTGAACTAATCTCTTAGTGATTTCTCCACCTACTGTACCATTTGCACGGCTTGTAGCATCTGGTCCTAAATTAACACCAAATTCGCTAGCTATTTCATATTTCATTTTATCAATAGCTTGTTTAGCGCCTGGTACTACTAATTTACTTGTAGATTTGTTATTCATTATTCTCACCTCCGTACATTAATATCTTGTACGGAATATTTCAAAATATTAGTGGTAAAAAATGGTTATAATAAATCTTTAAAATCTTTTTCAAAATTAGTTATAACTTCTATATTATTTATACATTCATCAATTAATTCTTGATAGTTAAATTTTTCATATTCTAAGCATTTTTCTAATTTGGGATTAATAACAGGATGTTTAGGAACAAATATTGTACAACAATCTTCATAAGGTAAAATACTTGTTTCATATGTTCCTATTTTTTTAGCTATTTCAATAATTTCCAATTTATCTAAACAAGCAACAGGTCTAATTAC
>CALVYO010000123.1 GCA_944372275.1 uncultured Bacilli bacterium | reverse complement strand
TACTGTTGAATTAAAATAATTATTAAAGCCTGTACAATTTAGTATGGGCTTATTGTGTTTTTAGAAAAGAGGAAGATAAATGAGTTACTATTTTACTAACGATGAAAGCTTAAAAAGTGAAGTAAAAAAAATAAATGTAATTATCAACAATCTTCCTTTTTCTTTTTATACTGATAATGGAGTCTTTTCTAAGAAAGGATTAGACTTTGGTACACGAACACTACTAGAGAATTTACCAAATTTAAAAGGTGACATATTAGATATCGGTTGTGGTTATGGCCCAATCGGTATTTATATTTCTAAGAAAAATAATTTAATGGTTGATATGGTTGATGTAAATAGAAGAAGCTTAGATTTAAGTATAAAAAATTCTAAATTAAATGGTGTCAAAACAAACGTATTTGAAAGTGATTTATATACTAATGTTAATAAAAAATATGATTATATAATAACTAATCCGCCAATTAGAGTAGGAAAAAAAATACTATATCAATTATTATTTGAAGCTAAAAATCACTTAAATAAAAATGGTGAATTATGGTTAGTTGTAAATAAAGATCAAGGGGCTAAAAGTTTAGTCAATGATTTAAAAAAAGAATATGAAACTACAATTATTTGTAAAAATAAAGGTTTTTTCATAATTAGAGCAATAAACAATTGACATGTTGATAATTGTTTGATAAAATTATATATTGGTGGCATGTACTTTTGTTGCATGATAATATAGTGTATAGGGGTGAAAGAGTGGCATATACAATTAAAAAAAGTGGAGATTATCGTGAAAGAAGAAATTATGCAAAAACAAAAAATGCAATTGAATTAAACAATTTGTTAGAAATTCAAAAAAAATCTTATGATTGGTTTATGACAGAAGGAATCAAAGAAGTATTTGATGACATTTTTCCTGTAGAAAGTTTTACAGGAAATTTATCGTTGGAATTTGGAGAATTTTCTTTTGATCAACCAAAATATTCAATTAAAGGTTGCAAAGAAAGATATGCAACTTATGCAGCACCTTTAAAAGTAGAAGCAAGACTTTTTAATGGTGAAACAGGGGAAGTTAAGGAACAAGAAATTTTCTTAGGTGATATGCCTATAATGACAGAAACAGGAACATTTATAATTAATGGTGCAGAACGTGTTATCGTATCACAATTAGTTCGTTCTCCAAGTTGTTATTATGGTAAAGAAGTAGATAAGAAAAATGGACGTGTAACTATTACTTCGCAAATTATTCCAACAAGAGGTACTTGGTTGGAATATGAAATTGATTCAAGAGATGTAATTTATGTTAGAATCGATCGGACAAGAAAAGTACCTATTACAACATTACTTAGAGCTATTGGTTTAAATAGTGATGAAGATATTATTGATTTATTTGGTGAAAATGAATTATTAACTAAGACAATTGAAAAAGATACTAATAAAAATACTGATGAATCATTAATCGATATCCATTCAAAATTAAGGCCAGGTGAACCTTCTACTTTAGATAGTGCGAAAAATCAATTAATTACGAGATTTTTTGATGCATTTAGATATGATTTAGCTAAAGTAGGACGTTATAAATTTAATAAAAAATTAAATGTTTTAGATAGATTATTGAATAATAAATTAGCCGAAACTATTACTGTTGATGGTGAAGTTATTGCTAACGATGGTGATTTAGTAACTAAAGAGTTATTAGAAAAATTAAAACCAGTTTTTGAAAATGGTTATGGAGTTAAAGAAGTATTAATTAATGAAGAATTAGATAGTTATAATAGAGTTCAAATAGTTAAAGTATACAATAAAGATGGTAAAGTTACAAAAATAATTGGTAATGATCAAACAATTACTGAAAAAAGATTAACAATTTCTGATATTTATGCATCAGTATCATATTATTTGAATTTATTTGAAGGTATTGGTTCATTTGATGAAATTGATCACTTATCTAATAGACGTGTAAGACAAGTAGGAGAATTATTACAAAATCAATTTAGAATTGGTGTATCAAGAATTGAAAGAGTAATAAGAGATAGAATGAGTACTCAAGAATTAGCTGAAGTAACACCTAAAACTTTAATTAATATTAGACCACTTACTGCAGCTATTAAAGAGTTTTTTGGTTCTTCTCAATTATCACAATTTATGGATCAAACAAACCCAATTGCCGAACTTGCTAATAAAAGACGTTTATCTAGTTTAGGTCCAGGTGGATTATCTAGAGATAGAGCTGGTATGGATGTTCGTGACGTTAATCCATCACATTATGGTAGATTATGTCCAATCGAATCTCCAGAAGGACCAAATATCGGATTAATTACTGCTTTAGCAAGTTATGCAAGAGTAAATGATTATGGATTTATTATGACACCATATCGTAAAGTAGAAAATGGTAAATTAACTGATGAAGTTGTTTATATGACAGCTGACGAAGAATTAGATCATTATATTTCACAAGCAACTGTTAAATTAGATGAAAATGATTGTTTTGTTGAAAAACAAGTTCCTGTTAGATATCGTGGCGATAACATTATGGTTGAATCTAAAAAGGTAGATTATATGGATGTTTCACCACAACAAGTTATTTCTATTACTACTCAAGGTATTCCATTCTTGGAACACGATGATGGTAAAAGAGCTTTGATGGGCGCTAATATGCAACGTCAAGCAATTCCATTATTGAAATCAGAAGCTCCGTTAGTAGGAACTGGTATTGAAGCAATATCTGCGCGTGATGGTGGAGCAGTTGTCATTGCAAACGCTGATGGTATCGTCGAATATGTTGACGGTAAAAAAATCGTAGTTAAAACTAAAGGCGGTAAAGACACTTATTACTTAAACGGTTATGAAAGAAGTAATGCAGGTACTTGTTATCATCAAGTTCCTATCGTAAGAGTAAATGATGTAATTAAAAAAGACCAAATTATTGCTGATGGTCCTTCAACTGATAAAGGTGAAATGGCTTTAGGTAAAAATGTTACCGTTGCATTTATGAACTTTAATGGTTACAACTACGAAGATGCGGTTATTTTAAATGAAAGATTAGTAGC
>CALVYO010000122.1 GCA_944372275.1 uncultured Bacilli bacterium | reverse complement strand
ATCACTTCTTTCTAAATTTACTTTTATTTAAATAATATTATCTCTAACAAATAATCTGAAATATTAAATTACTTTTTTTAAACAAAAATAACATAATTATATTGTAACTTTTTCAAATTCTTTCATATATTCTAATATACAATTTATAGCATCTTTACTAGATATATCTAACCAATTTACTTTTATATTATCTAAATTAGATGTAAAACGTTTATTATTAAATATTTGGTTTAGCATATTATAAATATTTTCAAAATTGTTTGCTTTTAACGTAATATCATTAAAAATAAGTGTAGTAATATATTTTTCTAATTTTGTTTAAATTACCATATTTAATTAAATAATAAAAATCAAAGATATCTTTATATCTTGTAGATGTATAAGCAAATTTCAACAATGATTTTAACTTTTCTGCAAAAATTTGTTCTTTTGAATTAATAAATAATGTAACACTTTCATTTATAACATTTAAATCAAAACAATATTCTTCTTGTTCAATATCAAAATTTTTATGAACACCAATATCAAGTTTAGAATCAATTCTATAATTATTACTGTCAATAAGTGTAATATATACTCTTTTTCCAGAGTAATCCTGATGATGTAATTCTTAAATATCATTATTTATCAAAATCTTTATATTGTCATTTACTTCATTTAACTTTTCAATAAAATCTTTTATTGAATAATCATCTAAAGAATATTTTATAAAATCAAAATCTATATCACGAGTAGCACGACGTTTGTTTTTAGAAATATTATGCATAACTACGCCACCTTTGATAGTTACATTATGATTTAATGAACTTTTAGATATTTTAAAAAGTATTATATCTTGTGATACTTTGGCAATCGCATCAGCTAATTCATATCCTAAAGAAACATATGAATTTACCATATAACCAATATCCATCAAAACACCTCATCTTGTATTATCGACATTATTTTTTCACCATTTGGATAAATATCAATGTATTCTTGTAACTTATAAATATCTAAACTATCTTTTATTTTTCTATAATTATTAATTATTTCTTTATAATAGTCATAAGGAGTAGAATTCTTATTTTTAACAAGTTCTACTAACATCCTTTCTTTATCATAAATATTTATTTTTATGCCTTCATATTCTATACTTGTTTTACCTAATTTAAAATAATTAGAGGTAGAATATGATTGAACAATATGTTCGTCATTAAATCTGCTTGATGTTCGATCTGTAGTCATAAAAATCTTTTTAGGAACAACATCTGTTAAATTATGATAATAATATGCACTATCACCTGAAATAATAGCATTAGGATATTTATGTACAAATATATCTAAATAATGATTATTTTTTTTATTTGAATAAATACCAGCTTCTATTTTATATATAGTTCCTTCTTTCACCGCTTTTTGGATTTGATAATCTGATCCATATTTTTCTTTTAATTCTTTATGAGTATATATCATTTCCTTCACCAAAATTAATTTTAAACTAAAAATACACACAAGTCAATACCAGTGTGTGTTTTTAGTTTAATTTTTTTTATTTTTTAAACCTAAATATTTATACCATTCTTTAGGACTTTTAAACACTTCTAAAGAACAATATTTATCAACAAAACAAATTAACCAACTTTCATAATAGAATGGGGGAATAAAATTTAAAGGAAACATATGTCTTTTAATTATATTAGCAACTTTTTTATCAACTAATTCTGGAAATAATTTTTTAGAATTTTCTAAAGCCTCACGAGCGTGGACAAATCCGTGTGATTTTCTTAACGGTAACTTTTCATTATTTAGTTGCCAATCCTTATAATAGAAGTCGTGTAATAATCCTCCAATGGCTGCTGCCTTATAATCTAGTTTTAATTTTTTTGCTAAATGGTAAGATTTTACCGAAACCATCAGACTATGCCCATAAACAGAACGATGCTCGTGATGATTAAATTTTTTTCTTCTAATAAACTCTTCATTTGTTATAATCGGATTAATTATAATTAAATATTCATCATCTAATTCATCTAATATTTTACTTGGTAATTGTTCTGGCATGTTTTTTCCCCTTTCATTTAAAATATTATAAAATAAGTTTAAATAATAATCAAGAAAAAAAGACTATTAGTCTTTAATTTTTATAACTGTATATCTATTAGGTGTTTCACCATAACTAACAGATTCTAATCCTTCAAATTCTGCTACAACAGAATGAACTATTCTTCTTTCATAAGAATTCATCGGATCTAATTTGACTTCTACTTTAGTTTTTAATACTTCTTTGCATATTTTTTTTATTTCATACTCTAAATTTTTTGTTCTTTTTACTCTATAATTACTTACATCAACTATGATTCTTAAATTAAATTGATTTAGTTCTTTAAATGTTTGTCTTAATACTAATTGAATAGCATTTAATGTTTTACCATCTTTACCAATTAAAATTTTATTATTATCACTTACTAATAAAATATTGATATTTTCATCTTCAATTTTTATTTCATAATTAATTTCTAAATTCATATTTTTACTTAATTCTTTAATAAATTTTTTTATTTCATTAATTATTTCTTCTTTAGTAATTGCTTCTAATTGATATTTTTTTCCTTTAAATAAACCACTTTCTAATTCTTTTGATACTGTATAAGCATCTTTTAATTCATTGTTACATTGTTCTTTTAATGTTTCGATATTTTTTCCTTCATATTTATGCAATGTGATCATTTTTCTTTCTCCTTTTAACTAATAAATTTTGTACGATTGTAAAACTACTATTAACTATCCAATATAGAGCAATACCAGTAGATATCGTAAATGATGCAATTGAAATCATTGCAATACTTATATTCATCATCATTTTCATTTGATTAGCTTGCTCACCAGATGGATTCATAGAAGAGTTTAATTTAAATGAAAAATAAGTAGCAGCAATAACTAATGCACTAAATATTAAATAATAAAACTGACCATTAGATAAAGCATTAAGAGGCGTTAAACCTAAGTTTATACCATAGAAATTTTCTTCTAAAACAACTGGTAATCTATATAATGCTTCATAGAAAGCAAAGAATAATGGAATTTGAATTA
>CALVYO010000121.1 GCA_944372275.1 uncultured Bacilli bacterium | reverse complement strand
GATTAATATTTGAAGTAATTCCTAAAATTAATTAATGTCAATAGTTTTTATGATATTTTTTAAGCGATTGCCATAAACAATTTGACTTAGAGTAAAATTTATGATACACTTAAATTATGGTAGACAAAATTGAGGTGAAACAATGAATTTTTATTTACTAAGTTTATTTGGTAAATGGGTGAGTTTGGGATTACTTTCAATTATATCTTTGTTTGGTTTTGAAGTAAATGAAACTAAAAAAGAAGTAAGTAATGATAATATTAATAAAAATGTTAATGTTGTTTCTAAGGTTATTGAGTATGAAACAATTAAAACTTATGATAGTTCGATTCCTAGTAATATAACTAATGTTTTAATAAAGGGGAAAAATGGATTAGTATTTATTGGTACTAACAATGAAGAAATAGTTTTAGAAGAAGTTGTTAACGAAGAAGTAGTTGTAGGTACTGGAAAATATGGTAAATATAAAGGTGTTATGACGGGGTATGGACCAGATTGCAGTACTTGTTCAGGTGTTGGTAATGTTTCTTGTAAGACTGAAGATAAGAAAAAATTTAATTTAATTAATGATGGTGTTTATTATAAAGATGATGAATTTGGAGAAGTAAGGGTACTTGCTGCCGCTTTATCAGAATTTCCTTGTGGGACTATTATCGAAGTAAAAAGTTCTAATTTAGGGGATTTTATGGGTATTGTAATGGATACTGGTTATACAATGAGAGAACAATTAAAAGATGGTATATATCATTTTGATGTTGCTTATCAAACTGAAAAAGATGAAAATATTAGATTTGCTACTAATATGAGTGGTAATGTAGAATTTAATGTACAAAGATGGGGATGGTAACCATCTTTTTTAAATTAATAGATAAAAAAATATAAAATAATGTTATAATAATATAAAAAATGTGGAATTTATCATATTTAAAATAAATAGCAAAGGAGGTTTATATTTGGAAAAAATTAATATTAAATGGAATTATACTAATAGTATTGTTAATAATTTAATAAGAATAAATAAAGCTAAAGAAATAGTTGACTTATTAGAAATTCCTATATCAATCGAAGAAGAAATAAAAAAAGAAATAATAATCAAAAGAGTCCATTATTCTACAAAAATTGAAGGAAATAGTTTGAATTTAAAAGAGGTAAAAGAAATTATTGAAAAAGCAAAAGAATTAAAAGAAAGAAATGCTTTAGAGGTTAGAAATTATTATAATGCTTTAATATTTTTAAATAATAAAACTGAAATGAATATAACGGAAGAATTAATATTGAAAGTTCACAATTTAGTAGAAGGGAAAAAAATAAATCATAAAAATGATTATCGCGATGGACAAAATGTAGTAGCAGATTCAATATCAGGAAAAATAGTATATATGCCACCAGAAGCAAAAGATGTCAAATCATTAATTATACAAATGATAAATAGATTTAATTTAGATGATAACATTCCAATTCCGATTAAAACGGGTATTTTTGCTTATGAATTTGTTACCATACATCCTTTTTGGGATGGAAATGGTAGATGCGCAAGATTGTTAGCTAATTTTATTTTAAAGTCATATGATTATGATTTAAAAGGTTTTTATGTTATGGAAGAATTTTATGATAAAGATATAAACGATTATTATAATTCATTACAAATGGGATTACATCATAATTTTTATTTTGGAAGAAATGATGCTGATATAACAGAATGGTTAGAATATTTTATTTCAATAATGGCTGATACTTTTGAATTAGTTGGTAATAGGGTTAAAGAAATATATATTAATACTAAGGAAGAAATTAGTATAATTGATACTTTAGATAAAATGGAAAGATGGTTGCTAATTTTATAAAAAACAATGGCAAAATAAAAGCGAAAGATATCGCAAATCATTTTAAAATAAATTTAGATACTGCTAATAATTGGGTAAAAAAATGGATAAACAAAGGTTTTTTAGAAAGATATAATGATATTCAAAAAAGAAATATAGATTATATATTAACAGAAAAATATAGAAATAGTTTAAAATAAGCCGAAAATAAGCCGAAAATAAGCCGAGAGGAGTAATTTAATGGAATATTCACCTAAAAAAATAAAAGAAATGATGGAATTAAATGATTTTAATTTTAAAAAGAAATTTGGTCAAAATTTTATTATTGATGAAAATATAATTGATTCTATTATTAATAAGACTGATATTGATAAAAATACCTTAGTAATAGAAATAGGTCCAGGAGCAGGATCTTTAACCTATAAATTGGCTAAAAATGCTAAAAATGTGTTGTGCTATGAAATAGATACATCTTTAGAAGAAATATTAAAGAATAATTTAAAAGAGTTTAATAATATAGAAATTATTTATAATGATTTTTTAAAACAAAATATTAAGGAAGATATAAAAAAATATACATATGATAAATTATACGTCGTCGCTAATTTACCTTACTATATAACAACTCCTATTCTAATAAAAATAATTGAAGATAGTATTGTTGTGGATAAAATTGTTGTAATGGTACAAAAAGAAGTTGGCGACAGGTTTAAAGCAAAACCAAATAGTAAAGATTATAGTTCCTTATCTGTTTATCTAAATTATTATTTTGATGTTAAAAAAATATTAGATGTTAGCAGAAATGTTTTTATGCCTAAACCTAATGTTGATAGTATTGTAGTGGAATTTAGTAAAAAAGAAAAAATTAATTTAAAAAATGAAAAATTGTTTTTTAAATTAGTAAGGGACTCTTTTAAACAGAAAAGAAAAAATTTAAGAAATAATTTAAAAGAATATGATTTAGAAAAAATAAATAATATATTAAAAAAATATAACTTTGATTTAACTGTAAGGGCTGAACAATTAGATATAAATATTTTTATTGATATTGCTAATAATTTGTAAGAAATTGCTAAAAAAAGCAATTTTTTTTGAAATTAAGCAGGAATTAACTATATTTTTGTCGTATATAACTAATAGGAGGTGATTAAAATAAAAAAGTTCTATACAGCAAAGTATGAACCAATTTTTATGAGAGCAGTAGTTAAACCAAATATTTTAAAACCATTATTAGAACATATTTTAGAAAAAGAAATAATAGAATT
>CALVYO010000120.1 GCA_944372275.1 uncultured Bacilli bacterium | reverse complement strand
AAAGAATATATGATTATTCACTAGAAGATATAATGGGAGAAAGATTTGGTAGATACTCTAAAACAATTATTCAAGATCGAGCATTACCAGATGTAAGAGATGGTTTAAAACCAGTTCAAAGAAGAATATTATATACGATGTATCAAGGTAAAAATACATATGATAAACCATATCGTAAATCTGCTAAAACTGTGGGAGATGTAATGGGACAATACCATCCTCATGGCGATTCTAGTATATATGAAGCAATGGTTAGAATGAGTCAATGGTGGAAACAAAATACTCCATATATCGATATGCACGGTAATAATGGTTCAATGGATGGCGATAGCCCAGCAGCTTATCGTTATACTGAAGCAAGATTATCGAAAATAAGCAATGAATTACTAAAAGATATAAATAAAGATACAGTTATAATGACATATAATTATGATGACACTTTATTTGAACCAACAGTATTACCTGCTAAATTTCCTAATCTTTTAGTAAATGGTTCTAATGGTATATCTGCTGGGTATGCTACTAATATCCCGCCACACAATTTAGGCGAAATAATCGATGCAACAATCAAAAGAATCGATAGCCCTAATTGTTATTTAGATACAATATTAGATATAGTAAAAGGGCCAGATTTTCCAACTGGTGGTATTGCTTGCGGAAAACAAGGCATAATCGATGCTTTTACAAATGGTCGTGGTAAAGTAATAGTAAAATCAAAGTATGAAGTTGTCAAGAATAAAGGCAAAGACCAAATTGTTATTACCGAAATACCTTTTGACGTTAATAAAGCAGCTTTAGTAAAAAAAATAGATGAAATAAGAATCGATAAAAAAGTTGAAGGAATAGCCGAAGTAAGAGATGAATCAGATCTAGAAAATCCTGAAACAATCGTCATTGATTTAAAAAAAGATGCTAATAGCGATTTGATAATCAATTATTTATTAAAAAACACTGATTTGCAAATTTCATTTAATTATAATATGGTAGCTATTGTAAATAATAGACCGATGACATTAGGAATATTACAAATATTAGATGCTTATATTGCTCATCAAAAAGAAGTGATTTTAAAAAGAACTAAATTTGATTTAGATCATGCTTTAGCAGAAATGCATATAGTAGAAGGGTTAATTAAAGCATTATCAATTTTAGATGAAGTAATAAAAACAATTAGAAAATCTAAAAATAAAAGTGATGCAAAAGATAACTTAGTAAAAGAATATGATTTTACAGAAAAACAAGCAGAAGCAATTGTAATGTTACAACTATATAAATTAACAAATACCGATGTTACAGAATTGTTAGAAAGAAAAGATAATTTAAAATTAATGATCGAATTTTTAGAAAGTATTTTAAACGATGAAAATAAATTAAAAACTGTTATGAAAGATGAATTAAGAAGTATAAAAAAAGAATATGCAACGCCAAGAAAAACTAAAATATTAGATGAAGTTGAAGATATAAAAATTGATACTACTTCAATGATACCTAAAGAAGATTGCATCGTTGTAGTTACAAAACAAGGATATGTAAAAAGAGTGTCATTAAGAAGTTACAACGCTAATGATGGCGATACATTATTAAAAGAAAACGATTATATTATCGGCTTATATCAGATGAACACTTTAGATACTTTATTGATATTTACTGATTTGGGTAATTATTTGTATGTGCCAATTTATGAATTACCAGATTTAAAATGGAAAGAATTAGGAAAACATATAAGTAATATTATAAAATTAAATAGTGAAGAAAATGTAATAGCAAGTATCCCTGTATATGACTTTAATGCTAATAAATATATAACATTATTTAGTAAAGATGGATTAGTAAAAAGAACTAAGTTAGATGAATTTAAAGTAACTAGATATTCAAAACCAATGTGTTGCATGAAATTAAAAGGTAATGATAAATTAGTAAGTGTTACTGATTCTAATGGTAATGAAGTATTTATTACAACTTTAAACGGTTATGGGTTAAGATATAAAACTAGTGAAATATCTATTGTTGGTATTAAAGCAAGTGGTGTAAAAGCAATTAATTTAAAAGATGATTATGTTGTTAGTGGAATTCTATTTGATAATAGTGATTATATTACAATTATTACATCTAATGGAACTGGTAAACGAGTTAAATTAACTGAATTTGAATTATCAACTAGAGCAAGAAGAGGAGTTCTATTAGTAAGAGATGTTAAAACTAATCCATATAAGATATTAAAATCGTTTATTGATGTTAAAAAATTGGGTATAATAAATACGGATATTAGTGAAATAAAAGTAACAGAATTACCTATTGTAGATAGATATTCAACAGGAACAGTTATTAATAAAAAAGGAATAAAAGATTGCTTTGAAATTATTAATTTAACTAAAGAAACAAAAGAAGAAAAATATGAAGAAGAAATAATTGATATTTCTTTGGATGATGTCGATGAAAAAATACTTACAATTGATGATTTTCTAGATGATTTTAAAATATAAGAGGGGAATATGAACGAGATTATAATTAATATTAATGATGAAAAAGATTATGAAAATAAATATAATTCCAATAATTTATCAACAGAATTATCTAATTATATTTATGAAGAATGTAAAGGAAAACCAATTAACAATAAAATAACAATTATTGTAAAAGCAAATTATAAAATGAAAGATAAAGAAAAGGAAGAAATAATCAATAAAATTCATAATAATTATAAAACAGATTTAAATGAACTATTATTAATGATAAAATATTCAAATATTAAAAATATTGCTATTTCATTGTTAGGTGTATTGTTTTTATATCTATACTATTTTATTAAAATTAATTTTGTTTTATCAGAAATGATTTTAATAGTAGGTTGGGTAGCAATTTGGGAAGCAGTTTATGCTTGGCTATTTGTAAGAGATAAAGATAATATTAAAATTAAAAGATTAAAAAAACTGGCAAATTGTGAAATAAAATTTGAATAAATTAAAAAAAATTATCAAAAAGTATTGTCAAATCAATAAATATATTGTATAATTAGTCTTGTCAAGTTGACAAGGCAATGCCTGAGTGGCGAAATTGGTAGACGCACAGGACTTAAAATCCTGCGGAAGTCAAATTCCGTGCCGGTTCAAGTCC
>CALVYO010000119.1 GCA_944372275.1 uncultured Bacilli bacterium | reverse complement strand
ATTTTTTTAGATAAGAAATACATTTGCAAAATCAAATAATATTCTTTCCAAAATATGTTATCACTTAAATCATTTGTATCAAAAACAGATATATTTGAATATTCACCATTAATAGAATCAATTAATAAATCATCTAATTCTTTTAAACCATGTGATAGATAAATTATTCTACTATTTGGATATTGAAATAACAAATTACTTCTTCCATGACAATATGAACCTTTATCATGAATTACTGCTGGTGCTAATCCGACTTCAGTTAAATTAGATTCTAGAACACTCGCAGAAGATTTTGTTTCATATCCACTCATTATTTGAATTAATGAAGTATCTTTAAAATCTACATTTAATTTATTTATTTTTTCTTTACTTCTTAATAATAATTCTTTTATTTTATCATTTATTTTTTTTATTTCATTTGAACTTAATTCTAGATTTAGTGAAGTAGTAGAATCAAGAAGCAATGATATTGGCCCCAAACTAGTAGCTAATGATATAAAACTCTTTTCTCTATCATAAAGTTCATTACCCCAAGATACCACTTGATAATTAGATTCTTTTACATTTTCGGTAATTAAATATTTATTTCCCTTAAAATCTAATAATGCTTCGCTAATTCCATTAGTATTTCCACTAGCAGAAATTGCAATTAAATTAGAAAACATATTTATATTTGCTTTATAAAAGTAATCTCTTGGTTCAATTACTTCACAAATAATTCCAGTTAATCCTAATCTCTCAATAATTAATTGTAAATAACATGCTATTACTTTAGAACCTCCAGTTGCCATAATTAATGTTGGTTTATTATCTATGGTTAATCCATATAGCATTTCTCTTATATCATTATATTTACCTAAACATGGATCATTAACCTGCATTATTCTTTCTTCTAGTTTAGAAAAATTTAATTCTGTAGGTTCAGTATGTGTGTGTTTAATCATTATAAAACCTCTCCCTTGCTAATTACATATTAACAAAAGAAGAGGAAATATATATGTCAGTTATAAAAATTTTCTAATAATTTTATTTCTTTAATGCGATTTATATAAAAATGTCTTATCTCTTTTTTTCTCTCACAATATGCAGCGACTCCCCATTCTGATCCAAGTAATATTAAATCGTAAGGATGAATAGTTCTTGCAGAAATCTCTTTTTTATCTTTAGAATAATACTCTATATAACACTTTCTTTTTTCTTTGATTGCTTTATTAACTAAATTATAAAATTCTTTGTTTTTAATATTAATAGCATTTGGTGTTATAAATCTTTTTGGAACATTTATATTTTGATTTAAGACATAGCCACCATACGGACCTTTAATTGTATCTATGTATATGCCTGATTTTTCTATTTCATCTTTATAAACTCGAATCATTCTAGGACTAACTTCTAATTTTTCAGATAATTCAGAGATGCTATATTTTCTGCCTGAACTTAAATATTCAAGCATAGTTAATACATTACTGATTTTAGACATATAGCACCTCCAAACAAGTATAAATATTCAAAATAAATTTATTAGTATAAATATTTTAACACAATTTACTTTTTTTTAAAATATATAATAATAATTAAAAGCTCCACAATGTGAAGCTAAAATTTAGTGAACCATTAGATTAGAAATAGCGTTGTTAACTTTGTCTAGTTCTAATCCAACAACATCTTCTCTTTTTTCACCAAGTAATTCTTCTGGAATTAAACTGGAACTTTTTAATTTAACCAATATTATTTTTTTATTCAATTCCAATGCTTTTCTGCATTCCCAGTTTTGCCAATTAATACAGCCAATTTCATTTCTATTTCTGTGAGGTGCATTTATATAATCTCCACTAATAACAAGCAAAATATTTGATTCGCTAATCTTCGTAGTTAAACCGGCCTTAATCCTACTGATATCATAAGTATCTATTTCACTAGGCGTTTTATCTATTATATCAAAATCAATGTATTTATTATTATTCCATAATCTAATCGCATTTCTAGAATACTTATCATTTTCATAGTCAAAACTAATACAAACTTTAGGTCTTGCCATTTTACTTTCCTCCTTTCCTTAATTTATAATTAAATATAAAATACGATATATTTATAATTGTTAAACAGATTGTTGCTAAAATTGATATTATTAGAAAAGGTAAACTTAATTTATTAATTATATTAATAATAACCTTAGTAATAATACATAAACTAAATAAAATAGGAAAAACATACTTATAAAAGGTATATGAAAATGTTAAAAACATTGGGTATTGATCTAAATAATTTCTTCCTTCTCTATAAATAGGTAATTTATGTTTTTTTTCTAATTCATTTTCAATATGATGAATATATTTATAGTTCTTTTCAATATTTGCATTAATTTGGTAATATCGTATAGTTAAATATGAAATAATAAACCAATTAAATACTTCTAGCACTTTTAATTCAAAATTAATACTTATTCCTAACTTATCAATAAAAAATTCCTGTATATTTTCATATATGTTGTTAGGATATACAATCATTAGCATTAATATCAATATACAAATACACAAAGCAATAAATAATTTGTTTCGATTTTTTTCATTATCTTTCTGTAGTAAAAATGTATCTTTATAATGGTCATATAATATATTTGTTTTATCCATGTTTCAAATTCCCCCTATAACTATATATTATAACATGTTTTTACCATTTGTTGCCAATTATATTATCTTTCGGTATAAATAGTATTTAGATAGTTTTTAAATAATCTTCAAATTCAGATAATTTAATCTTATTAGATAGATTTTCAATAAACACTTCATTAGAATAATTGAATATTAAGAAGGTTTTATCTTTTATGATAATTCTATTTGGTTCAATATAAGTTAAATTAGTTCTATCTATTTTTCTTATATTACCATTAATAATTGTTGGTGTAGTTTTTGCAAACTCACATATCATTTCTAATTTCTTTCGCAAGTGTTCTTCAATAGGTAATTCTTCTTTAATAATATTTACCATAATACCATCCTTTCTTTTAGGATAGTTTTTAATAACACAAAAAAACTAATCCATTTCTGAATTAGTTATTTATCAAACTCGAAACTATAAAAGTTCGAGCAGAATTCCTCTTGGTAGCGAGAGGGGGATTCGAACCCTCGACCTTTCGGGTATGAACC
>CALVYO010000118.1 GCA_944372275.1 uncultured Bacilli bacterium | reverse complement strand
ATTTAAGAGATAACTGGAAGATATTTGCTAATAGTGTTAATAAATTTATAAAGGAGAGTATGAAAAATGAATAAAAATAGTTTTATTAGTAAATTAAAGAAAAATTTAAAAATATTAGATGAAAATGAAGTTAAAGATATTATTGATGAATATAGTGAAACAATAGATGAAAAAATAAAAGATGGTAAAACTGAAGAAGAAGCAATTAAGGATTTTGGTAATGTTGATGAATTATGTAAAGAAATATTAAAGGCATATAAAATAAACCCTAAATATACCAATGAAGAATCAAAATTTGATTTTAATGATTTTATTAAAAGTAGTGCTGATAAATTATCTGATTTTACGCAAAGTATTATTAATGAATTTAAAAAACAAGATAATATATCATTAGAATATATATTTGAAATTTTAATTAAAGCAGTAGTTTTATTATTTATTTTTGCTATTATAAGTATTCCATTTTTAGTTGTTTATGGTTTAGGTCATAACATACTTGATATTATATTTTTTCCTTTTGATATTATTTTAACTATTTTATGGGGAATGTTAGTTTGGCTTTTATATTTTGTCGTATGTGTATTAATAAGTATTAAATGGTTTAAAACAGATAAAGTCGAAGTTAAAAAAGCAGTAAAAAAAAAGAAAAAAGTAGAAATTAAGGAAGAAAAAAAAGAAATAGTTAAAAAAGAAGATGTAACAAGTGTTTTAAAGGAAATAGCTAAAATTTTTATATTTATTTTTATAGTGTTACCATTAATTTTTGTTAATTTAGGTATTGTTGTAGCTATTTGTTTTATAATTTATTATTTAATAATTGGTATTGATTTATTTGGCGTTTTATTTATTTTACTTAGTTTATTAGTTTTCTTTGGTTATATTTCTAATCAATTATCTAATTTATTTAGTAAAAAAATATCTTTTAAATTTTATCCATTTTTAATATCTATTATTTTATTTGCTATAGGTACAATTTTATCATTTAATACTTACAAAAATATTCAATATATTAAGTATAATAATGATGATGTATTAAAATACAATTATACTATAGAAAATAATACAGATTTATATTTAGATGGTGATTACGAAACTATTATTGATAATGATTTAGATGATAATGAAATCATAATTGAAGTATTTTATAATGAAAATTTTGTTAATGTAAATGAAAACAAATCTAATAATAAAATAATTTTAAGTTCTCAAAATAAAGGTTTTATTGATTGGTATAATGACTGTATTGAAAATTTAAAAGAAAACAAAATAGCCAATTATGATGAAGTATTTGATTTACAATTTAAAGTATATGGCAATAGACATACTATTGACGATATTGATATTAAATAAAAAGACATTAAAAATTTATGTCTTTTTTTTAATATTAATGTGATATAATTAATATAGTTGCTGGAATAGCTTAGTTGGTAGAGCAACGCATTCGTAACGCGTAGGTCGTAGGTTCGAGTCCTATTTCCAGCACCATTTAATTGAGGAGTATGATTATGAAGTTAAGATGGGGTAGAATTATATCTGTATTTTTAGTATTTGTTTTATTAATCGGTGTTGGTGTATATTTTGTATTTTTTAATAAAGATGAAAAATTAGAACAAGAAGAAAAAATGGAAGAACCTGAACCAATAGTTGAAAAAAAATTACAAATTTTAGATTTAGAATCCGACACGAGGCCAATTGTCGTTATGATTAATAATCATAAAACTGCGCAACCTTACCAAACAGGGTTGAATGATGCTTATTTAGTTTATGAGATAGTTGTCGAAGGTGGTATTACTAGAATGATGGCCGTATTTAAAGATAAAGACACAGCGACAATTGGAACAGTAAGAAGTTCAAGACATTATTTTTTAGACTATGCTCAAGAAAACGATGCAATATATACTCATTTTGGTTGGAGTCCACAAGCTGAATCAGATATTAATAATTTAAATATTGATAATGTTAATGGTATGGTAGATAGTGGATTTTGGCGTGATCAGGATTTATTAAATAATGGTGTTCCAACTGAACATACTGCTTATACCAATATTGAAAATATTTTAAAAGTAGCTAATAAAAGAGGCTATGAAACTACGACAACATCAAAACCATTATTAAATTATAGTATTGATGAAATAGATTTATCAACAATGGAAGGTGCTGTTAAAGCAGATAGTGTTTATATTAAATATTCTGATTATCAAGAAAATACATTTAAATATGATACTATTAATAAAGTATATAATAAATATAGTGGTGATACATTAAGAAAAGATTATGTTACCGGTGAGCCATTTGCTGCTAAAAATATTATAACTTATCAAGTAAATAATTATAGCATGGATAGTTATGGCAGACAAGAAATAGATAATATAGGAAGTGGTAAAGGCTATTTTATATCTAATGGCTATGCTGTTCCTATTACTTGGGAGAAAAAGAGTCCTGCAGGTCAAACTGTATATAAATTGTTAAATGGGGAAGAATTAACTGTCAATGATGGAATTACATATATACAAATACAACCTAAAAATAAAACTTTAGAAATCGAATAATTTTTAGACAAAAGTTATTCTTTTTTTTTACGAACTATGATATAATGTTATAGTTCGGGGTGAAATAATGGAACTAGATAATGAGTACAAAAAGTTAGTTGAACACATATTAAAAAGTGAGGAATTTATAAATTTAAAAAAATGTGAGCATCATGGAATAACAAGATTTGATCATTCTTTGAAAGTTTCTTATCAAGCGTATAAGTTTGCTAAAAAACACAATATGGACTATAAGTCAGTAGCAATTGGTGGATTATTACATGATTTTTTTGATAGTGAAAATGTTAGTTTAAAAGAAAAATTTATTTCTACATTTACGCATCCTTTGAAAGCAGAAATAAATGCATTGGAAAAATTTAATGTAAATTCTAAAGAATCAGATATTATAAGAAGTCATATGTTTCCACTAAATTTAGTTGTTCCTAAACATAAAGAGAGTTGGTTAGTTAGTTTATATGATAAAAAAGTTGCTTTATCTGAGTTTGGCATTAAATTTGGATATAAATTAAGATATGTTTCAAATTTATCAATTTTGTTATTGCTTAATTTTATTAAATAGATAGTTTTCTATCTTTTTTTGATTGTTTAATTATGAAAAATGTATTATAATATTGTTGTGTCCTCGTAGCTCAGTAGGATAGAGCGATAGCCTCCTAAGCTGTAGGTCGTTGGTTCGATTCCAATCGGGGACGCCATA
>CALVYO010000117.1 GCA_944372275.1 uncultured Bacilli bacterium | reverse complement strand
TACTAGTTATATACGACAAAAATATACCTAATTCCTGCTTAATTTCAAAAAAAATTGTAATTTCTTACAATTTATTTATGATATGTTTCATTATTTATTATTTTAAAACTCCGATATATCTGTTCTAATAACATTACTCTAAACAATTGATGAGGAAAAGTTAACTTAGAAAATGATAGTTTAAAATTACTTAATTTTTTTATATCTTCGTGTAATCCATAAGAGCCACCAATAATAAAAGTTATATTAGAATTATTTAAAAATATATTATCAATTTTTTTAGCTAAACTAACTGAATCTAACATTTCTCCTTCTATTTCTAAAGTAATTATATAATCTTTATTAAGATGTTTTAAAATGTTATCTCTTTCTTCGGTTATATCACTATCTTTTAATTCGATTATTTCTATTTTTGAATACTTACTAATTCTTTTACTATACTCTAAACAAGCATCAACTAAATACTTTTCTTTTAATTTACCTACGCATATAATTTTAATCATACTTCTATTAACTCCGTACTTTCATTTTGCTTCGCTATTATTATTTTAATATTTTCAATATCACTTAAATTATTAAGGGCGATATCAGGATTATTATTTTGTTCGGAAAGATGGGCTAAAACGATATATTTTGTTTTATCACCAATTATCTTTTTTAAATATTCATGACATTGATTATTTGATAAGTGTCCTTTATCTCCTAATATTCTTTGTTTAATTTGATATGGATAATTAGGATTATTCATAAGCATTTCTATATCGTGATTACTCTCAAATATATACAAATCTTTGTTATTTATTTTTTTTAAATTTTTAACATTTATATATCCTGTATCAGTAACATAAACAACTTCTTTATCATCATTTTTAATAATATATCCAACCGAATCAGTATCGTGAGAAGTTTTAAAATAATCTATTTCTAAATCATTTAATATAATTTTATCTTCTAATATTTCATAATCACTTAATATATCTGATAATTCGTTATACATATCTTGCGTTAAAAAAACTTTAGGATGGTGTTTTTTTAAAAAAACTTTTAATCCTGCTATATGATCAGTATGAGTGTGAGTGATAAAGATAAAATTAATATCATTAGGATTAACTCCTAACAATATTAATTTTTTTTCGATATATAAATTACTCATACCAACATCAATCAATATTTTTGTGTTATTAGATGCTATATAAGTACAATTACCTTTAGAACCAGACGCTAAAACAGATATTTTCATTTATACAAACTCCATGGACTAACATGGCATCTCAAACAATCTTTCCATACTTCATAATGAATATGTGGTCCTGTTGCATATCCAGTAGTACCAACATAACCAATCACTTGACCACGAGCAACTGTTGATCCTACTTCTATACCATCGGCAAATTTACTCATATGAGCATATAATGTATAATAACCATTATTATGATTGATTACTAAATAATTACCATAAGAATAATGATATGCTATCTTAGTTATTACAGTTCCATTATTAGCAGCATACACATTAGAATTATAACCAGTACCAGCTATATCGATAGCATTGTGGAATTGACGAACACCGGTTATTGGATGAATACGCCATTGGTAATCATCAGAAATTACCCAACCACTTTCACTAGGCCAAGCCCAATTACTTAAATCACCAACATTGGGAATTACTTTATCGCCTTTAATAATTACTTCATCGACACTATTTTTTAATGTTTCCTTAGAAACTGGTTCGACAAAAGAAATTAATCCATTAATTATTTGTTGTTTTTGACTAATTCGTTCTAGTCCATCTTCACCTTCTTGGACAAGTTCAGTATAACCTTGCAATTTTTCATCATCATATTGATATACTGTTTTATAACTATTTACCTTGTCTTCAACAACAAATTTTTCAACAACAACTTTTAATTGTGGATTAGTTTGTTTAATTAGTACTTCTGTTCCTACAGCAATCAAACTGTTTTCATCACGATATTTAGGATTTGATATTAAAAATTCTTGCTTACTAATTTCATTTTCCATAGCAATATCATTGATCATTTGTCCTTCTTTTACTATATATGTTTTAGTAACTGGATCATCGCCATATAAAAGAAATTGCGCCAAATCATTAGATTCAGTATATATTTTTTCATCTAATGGTATTTGTATTTCCTTAACTGTAATATCTTCCTTTATATAAACATTTTCAATCGTAGAACCTACTGTTTCTATTTTTAATTGAGTACCATCTAAATAAGCATTATACTCATCTTCGCCTACATAAGTATTGATTAATTGTTTTACAGCTTCTTCAAAAATATCTTTATCGATGACATAAAAATATTTTTCTTTATCTTCTTCGCGAGCCGTAAATTGATATCCTTGAACTGTAAATGATTTCATATCAACTATTTTTGAATATATGTCTTCAACAGAATTTATCTCGCCATTATAGGTTAATACTTTTTCGATATTTAAACCATTTGGTGTATATATTTTTTCTATTTGTTCACCATCGACAATAGTAACATCCATACATTTCTTATCGTCTTTATCATAATACTTAATTTCTTTAGCATCTTCTAAATTTTCATCTATAATTATTTGTTCTAATGTTTTATCATTTTCACAATATGTCGTAGTTATTTCTTGTGCATTAATTAAATGCGATGCTTTCTCATCAATGTATTTTTCTAAATCATCTTTTGAATCGATTGTTCCTAAATAATTACCATCTAAATAAACATTATATAATTCATTAGGATATTTCATTTTGTTATAATCAAAACATAAGAAAAATAAAATTATTCCTAAAATCAAACAGGTAATAATCGAACCTATATTTTTCATACATCACCTTCCATACTTTCATCAACCGAATTAAATGTACTAGTATTTGTTTTGAATATTAAAGGAATATCGGTTACTGGTCCATTACGATGTTTAGCAATTATTAAAGTTGTTCTACTAGTATTTTCATCAATTCTTGCTTCCCTATCATAATAATCTTCACGATGTAACATTGCAACAATATCAGCATCTTGTTCGATAGAACCAGATTCCCTTAAATCACTTAAAATAGGTCTATTATCTTTTCTTCCTTTTCCTTCAACACTTCTTGATAATTGTGATAAAGCAATTACTGGTACTTTTAATTCCATTGCTAAAGTTTTTAAATTTCTTGATATTTCCGTTACTTCTTGAACACGATTACCCTTATATCGATCTGATCCTTGAATTAATTGTAAATAATCGATAATTATTACATCTAATCCATCTTTCATCGA
>CALVYO010000116.1 GCA_944372275.1 uncultured Bacilli bacterium | reverse complement strand
CTAGGAAAGTAATTTAATCCAAAATTAATATCATAACCTAATTCATAGTTTAATAACTGTAAAGTCATTTTGACTTCATTATTTATATTACCTAAATTATTATTAATAATCCTTCTTGCTTCATCTACTCCTTTAGTATTTTTAAGTAACTCATACATTTTATATTGAATATTTTCTTTTACTATTTTCTTAATTTCTTGATCATATTCTGAATTGCTATTAGCAATCACTCTTATTCTTAAAGCATCTTCAGGAATAGCCAAACTAGAAACATGTCCTACACATATATAAAACATAATTATTAAAAAAATAACCAATATTAATTTTTTCATTTTTATCACCTAATTAATATTGATTATTTAATTTTAATTTTATACAATACTTTTTAATAAAATAACAATTTTATTAATTATTTGGTTTTTCATACTTTCTCTATCACCAATTAAATCTTCAATCGTCATTGTATAATTTTTATCTTCTATTTTATCATATACACTTACATAAACGATATTATTAGATCCATATGGATTATTATCATCTTGTCTATTTAATTTTCCTGTTATTCCTATGCCGTAATCTGAGTTAGTATATGAAGATATAGACTTACTCATTGAAATAGCAGTTTCAATACTATATACAGTATATTTATCAATAATATTACTATCTACACCCATCTTTATTTTATATTCATTAGAATAAGTCACTGCTCCAAACTTAAATACTTTACTTGAGTCTTCGATATTAGTTATCGAATTTGCTAAAAAGCCTCCAGTACAAGATTCCATTGTCGATATTGTTTTATTTAATTTAATTAATTTATTTACTATATCTTTCATTTGATTACTCCTAATATTAATTTATTTTCAATTGGTTTATCCGATATTTCCAAACTAGATAAATATTCATTACTTAAATTTAATTCTTTATTAGTATATAATGTAGCCAATAAATCATTTTTATTTATATAATCATTAATTTTTTTATTTAAAACTATACCAGCATTATAATCAATTAAATCATCTTTTTTAATTCTACCTGCACCCAACATCGAACTTATTTTACCTATCTTAGCCGTATCCATTTTAGTTATATAACCGCATTCTTTAGCATATACTTTATATTCATATTTAGAATTATGAATTAATTTTGAAATATCGCCGCCTTGATATTTTATTAATTCATAAAATCTATTTAAGGCTTGACCATTATTTAACACTTCCATCACTTTAGTTTTTGCTTCTTCATATGTAATTTTATTAGTAATACTTACCATATATGAAGCAAGTTCAATCGAAATATCGGTTATATCTTTAGGACCATTACCTTTTAATACTTTTATTGCTTCTAAAACTTCTAAATTATTACCTATACTATTACCTAATGGTTCATTCATATTAGTTAAAATGGCTACTGTATTAATAGAAGCATTTTTACCAATATTAACCATTGTTTGACCTAATTTGGTAGCATCATTTATATTTTTCATAAAAGCACCACTACCAACTTTAATATCTAATACTAAGTTTTTAGCGCCACTTGCTATTTTTTTACTCATAATACTAGATGCTATTAAAGGGATACTTTCTACTGTAGCAGTTACATCTCTTAAAGCATATATTTTTTTATCGGCAGGGGCAATGTTTTTAGTTTGACTTATTATACTCACATTAATATCATTTATTTGATTAATAAACTCCTCATCACTTAATTGTACTTTAAAATTAGGAATAGATTCTAATTTATCGATAGTGCCGCCAGTATATCCCAATCCTTTACCACTCATTTTAGCAACTTTACAATCTAAACAAGCCACAATTGGTGTTATAATTAAGGTTGTTTTATCGCCAACTCCCCCAGTAGAATGCTTATCCACAGCATTAAAGTCTAATTTTAATTTATCACCAGAATTAGCCATTGCTAAAGTTAAATTAGTGACTTCTATATCATCCATACCATTTAAGACAATAGCCATCAATAAACTAGATATTTGATAATCTGGGATTTCGTTAGAAACATACCCCTTAACAAAAAATGCAATTTCTTCTTTAGTTAAAGATAATTTATTTTTTTTCTTTTCAATAATATCATACATTCGCATAATTATTTCTCCAAATCAAATGAATAAGGTAGCAAATCCTTTAAAGTATACTCTTTATCATCAATATAAATTTTAAAATTTTCATCACAAAACTCACTCATTACTTGTCGGCATACGCCACAAGGATAACAATTTTCTTTATCACCACTAATGGCAATAGCTGAAAATTCTTTATAACCGTCACTTATTGCCTTAAAAAATGCTACTCTTTCAGCACAACAACTAGGAGAATATGAAGCATTCTCAATATTACATCCAGTATATATTTTGCCATCTTTAGTAAGTAATGCGGCACCAACTCTAAAATTAGAATATGGACTATAAGAATTATTTTTTGCTTCGATTGCTTTTTCCATCAAATCCATTATAAAACCTCCAAACTAGCCTCTAAAGCAATTTCTATCATATGTTTTAAATTGTTTTGTCTGTCATCAGAACTAATTTGTTTTTTATCATATAAAGAATCAGACACTGTTAATAAACAAGTTGCTTCTTTATTTAATAATTTAGCTATATAAAATAAAGCAAATGCTTCCATTTCAACGGCTAAAACATCTTTAGGTAATCTTTTATTATATTCTTCTTGGTTATCGATATATGCATCAAAAACCATACTACAAATTGTTCTACCTTTTTTAATATTGTTATCTTTACTTAAAATAATGTCATTTAAGTATTTACTAGATTCAACTTCATTAATATTAACCGAACTATAAGTATAACTAAAGTTAGTTTCGGTATAACTAGATGTAGATAATATAGTATCTAATAGTTTGATATCTTTATTAGTACTACCACAAGAACCTATTCTAATAATATATTTAACATCAAAAAATTTATACAATTCGTAACAATATATTCCCATACTAGCCATTCCCATACCAGAAGAAAAAACTGTAATTTTTTTACCTTTAAAATATCCGGTATAGGCTAACATATTTCTTACACTGTTTACTAATTTATAATCTAATAAATATGTTTCCGCAATAAATTTTGCTCTTAAAGGATCTCCCGGCATTAATACAACATTAGAAATATCTTCTTTATTACACTTAATATGTGGTGTTTCAATCATTTTATCACTCCTAAAATTAAGTATACCATAAAAACGATATTATAGTAACATATCTTTTATTTTTTTTACTGATAATCCCGTTAATTTTGATATTGTTTCAATACTCATATCGGCTTCTAACATATTTTTAGCGGTTTGTAATAATCCTTCTAAAATTCCTTCTTTTTTACCTTGCTTAATTCCTTTTTTTATCCCTTTTTCTTCAGCTTCACTTTTGATATAATTTTCTCGCATCTCTCGTTCTTGTTCTGGACTAAACCATTTTACTACTAATTCATCTTTGTTCGCTTCTTCGACACTTTCCCTAAATTCTTTCACTATATCATCCCTT
>CALVYO010000115.1 GCA_944372275.1 uncultured Bacilli bacterium | reverse complement strand
CATTTATTTTAATTTTTTTCATAACTTCCTCCACTATATTTGTATGTAATTAATTAGGCTTTGTTATTACTTCCAAACAAATTCACCTTTTGTGTAACCATTTCTTTTAAGGCTTTTTCGCCACTTTTAATTACTTTACGTGGATCATATACTTCACTATTTTCATTTAAAAATAATCTTACTGCTTTTGACCAAGCAAGTTGTAGTTCAGTATTAATATTTATTTTTGTTATACCACAACTAATTGCTTTTTTAATTAATTCATCTGGAATACCAGAACCACCGTGTAATACTAAAGGTAATCTAGTTAATTCGTGAATTTTAACCATTCTTTCAAAATCTAACTTTGGCTCACCTTTATAAATTCCATGAACACTACCTAATGCAGGGGCTAAAAAGTCAATATTAGTTTCAGCAACTAATTTAGTAGCATCTTCTATTTTAGCATAAGCAAGTTCGTTAGCTACACCATCTTCTTCGCCACCAACTGCACCTACTTCTGCTTCGACAGTTACATTTTTATCTTTGGCATATATTACTACTTGTTTAGTTATATTTATATTTTCTTCTAAAGGATATTTTGAAGCATCGATCATAACGGAAGTAAAACCATTATCAATAGCTTTAACACAAGATTCATAACTACTTCCGTGGTCCAAATGAAGAGCAACAGGAATAGTTATATTTAAATCACTAATTAAAGATTTAACTAAATTAGAAACTGTTTTATAACCACCCATATATTTAATAGCACCTTCACTAACACCTAATATAACTGGGGTCTTTAATTCTTGACATTGTTCTAAAATAAATCTTGTCCATTCTAAGTTGTTTATATTAAATTGTGGTACTGCATATTTACCACTATCTGCTTTATTAAGCATATCTTTCATATTTTCTAACATTCTATCACCAATTTAATTATATAGTTTTTTTATAATAAAATCAAGAATATTATGTAAACAAATACATAATTGCTATTACAATTAAGATTAATCCACCAATTATAGTGGAAGTTTTACCGATTATATTATTTATTTTTTTACCTAATATTAAACCTAAATAAGTAAAAGATAAACTAAATATAGAAAATATAGTTGAACAATATAAATAATTTTTACTAATTACATTTAACCCAATTCCTACAGAAAAACTATCGATACTTACAGCTAAACCAAATAATAATATTTGTCTAAAACTAACGATATTTTTAATATCTTCTTCTTTAAAGGTTTCATAAATCATCTCAATACCAATAATAAATAAAATAACAAATACTAAAAAATTAGGATTGCTTACATATTTTAAAATGATATTACCAAAAAATAAACCTAATAAAGGCATAAAAAAGTGATAAAAACCTACTACTAAAGACAATTTATAGATATCTTTTTTATTTAAGTTTAAAGTACCATACGCTAAGGCTAAAGAAAAAGCATCCATACTAAGACTAATTGCAATAATAATTACTAACATAAAAAAACCTCCTACAAAAATATATTTGTAAAAGATTTTTTTAGACTATTTACTCCAATCAATCGGTTGAATATTTTTACTTATTAAAAAATTATTTGTTTTTGAAAATGGTCTACTACCAAAAAAACCATTGTAAGCAGATAAAGGAGAGGGATGAACTGATTCAACAATATAATGATTTTTATTAGTTATTAATTTTTTCTTGCTTCTAGCATAACCACCCCATAAAATAAAAACCATTGGTTCTTCTCTTTCATTTAATAATTTAATGATATTATCAGTAAATATTTCCCAACCTTTTTCTTTATGCGATAATGGAGTATCTTTAACAACACTCATAATACTATTTAATAATAATACTCCTTGTTTTGCCCAATTAGTTAAATCATTATTTGTTTTTTTAATTCCTAAATCACTTTCTAATTCTTTAAAAATATTATTTAAAGAAGGTGGTCTTCTTACATCATCTCTTACTGAAAAAGATAACCCATGTGCTTCATTTACGCCGTGATACGGATCTTGACCTAATATAACTACTTTAACTTCATCATAATCAGTATATCTTAATGCATTAAAAATATCTTTATACTGTGGATAACATATTTTTGTTTTGTATTCATTCTTAACAAAAATACCTAGTTTTTTAAAATATTCTTTATTAAATTCATCTTTTAATACTATATCCCATTTCTTATTGATCATAACTAACACCTACTTCATTTTACCACATTCTTTATATCTTCTCAATTCAAATATAACATCTTTTTTTAGTTTTAATAAAGCATAAATATTGATAATTGCAAGTAATGCTGTAATAATATTTACCATTTTCCATATTATGTTTGCTGATATTATCGAACTTATAAACAAATCGAAACAAATAATTATTCTTAAATATTTAGGTTTTATAAAAGTGTTAGATTCCGCATCATAATAACCAGATAATATTGTGGAAAAAGCAAATAAAATAATAGATATAATAACAATTATATTTCCCATATTTCCCAAATGATAAATGAAAGCATTTTGCGTTATTTCGATTCCATTAATATTATTTTCTAAAAAATAAATATCACTAGTTAAAATAACTAAAGCTGTAGCCGTACATACTAAAAATGTTGTTATATATATACCTAACATTTGAACATAACCTTGTGATGCTGGAAAATTTGATTTAACTGTTGAAGCGGCAATTGAACCAGTACCTAACCCAGCCTCATTCGAAAATATACCTCTTTGAATACCAACAATAAAAGATGATACAACTCCAAATCCTAATGCCTTAAAATTAAATGCTTCTTTAATTATATTTATTAATAAATAATGTATAGAATTAATATTAATTATTATTATATAAATTGAAGCAATTACATAGATTAAAGTCATAATGGGAACTAACTTTGCTGATATTTTAAATAATTGTTTCGTATTTTTACTTATTATTAAATAAGAAATAAAAGTTATTATTAAACCACTTATTATGGGATTAAGATTTAAGGAATTAGTTATAGTATTTGCTTGAATACTTAAAAATCCAAATATTTGACTTATTACAATTATTAAAGCATATATATGACTTAATTTATTATTATTTAAACCTTTTTTAATATAATAACTAGGTCCACCAACATAATGATTATTATTGTTTTCTTGATATTTCACTCCTAACGTAGTTTCAGCGAAACTATTAGCCGCTGAAATAAAACCGATTATCCACATCCAAAAAATTGAACCTATACCACCTAAATAAATGGCTAAAGCGATTCCAGCAATACTTCCTACACCAATTCTACCACCTAAAACCATCATTAAAGATTCAAATGGGCTAATACTATTATCTTCTTTTTTTAATATATTTTTAAACATTTCTTTTAAATTAAATTGCACAAATTTTAATTTAAAAGTAAAATATATACCACTATAAACCATTAAAATAGTAGCAGTTGCCCATAAAACACTATCAATTATTTTAAGCAAATATATCACCTAATTAATTATATTAACAAAAAAAGTTTAATTTCTTAAACTTTCTATCTCTTCTATAGTTAAACCTGTAACTTTATTAATTGTTTCTAAATCCA
>CALVYO010000114.1 GCA_944372275.1 uncultured Bacilli bacterium | reverse complement strand
AGGAATTATTTTGGCTATTCCTATTATAAATCCTTTTAATAACAAAGTTAAAAAATTCATAAATCACCTCAAAAAAAAGATGTTACTACATCTTATTCGAAATAATCTATTTTCATACTTTTTCTTACTAATTTCATTTTATTACTAGCATATTTTCTTGCATTATTAGTACCATCTTTTAATATTTTTTCAACTAATTCCATATTATTTTCATATTCTTTTCTTCTATCTTGAATTGGTTTTAAAAATTCCATCATTTTGTTAATAAGTTCTTTTTTACAAGCAACACAACCACGACTACCATTTTTGCATTCACTACAAACAACATCTAAATTATCTTTATTAACTAATTTGTGATAATAATAAACCATACAAACATCAGGATTAGCTTTATCATCTTTTTTTATTTTATTAGGATCAGTAACCGCTGACATAATTTTTTTCGAAACAGTTTCTAAATCATCGATTAAATATATCGCATTACCTAAACTTTTACCCATTTTTTCATTACCATCTAAACCTTTAATTCTAGTATTTTTAGTTAATAATTGAACTGGTTCAATTAATGTATCACCATATATAGAATTAAATTTACGAACAATTTCACGACATTGTTCTAATAAAGGTAATTGATCTTCCCCAACTGGAACTAGTTCGCCATCAAACATCGTAATATCTGCCGCTTGACTAACCGGATAACCTAAAAAGCCATAAGTAACACTTTCGCCATTACCAAATAATTCTTTTTTTTGTTTAATTTCAGTTTTAACAGTTGGATTACGATATAATCTTGAAATTGTAACTAAATTAGAATAATAAACTGTAGCTTCCGCTATTTCTGGTATCATAGATTGAACAAATATAGTTACCTTATTAGGATCAATTCCACACGCTAACAAATCTAAAGTTAATTCTTTTACATTTTTTCTAACTTTATCAGGATTATTAAAATTGTCGGTTAATGCTTGCACATCAGCAATTTCAATAAATGTATTATATTTATCTTGTAATTCAACCCAATTAGAAACTGCTCCAAAATAATGACCTAAATGTAAATTTCCAGTTGGTCTAATTCCTGTTAAAATATTTTTCATAAATTACCTCCTACTGCTAATAAATATATTGCTGTTGTATATTCTTTTGGGAAAAAAGTAAATATAGGATTTATTTTATCAAATCTTTTTAATTTTAAATATATATATTTAACAATAACTTCTCGATTTAATATTTTTTTTAATTCATCAATATCAAATTTATCAAAATTTATTTCGTCGGTTAATTCCAATTTCATAAATAATTGTTTATTTACATCATTAGAATTATATATTTTATCCACAGCAATGTCAAATATTTCTAAACTATCTTCAATTATTTTATAAAAATTTTTTTGTTTCAAATTTTTAAAATTACCTATGTAATCTAATTTTTTATTTAAATTATTTATTTTATTAATACATCTAAAATATAAATTATCAATCGTTCCTCTTTTAAAAGTATATAAGTCTCCTTCTAATTTATTAAATTTTTTCAAAGTATCATTATATCCTAATTTTATCATTCGTTTAGTTACGTTAGAATCAAACATTAAAAACGAATCCAATCTATTATTTGGTTTAATATAGGTTATATTTATTTTTTTATTATGAATTTTTTGTTTAATTCCTACTGATCTTAAATCAACAGCAATAATTTCTTCAGCCCCTAATTCGATTGCTAAATTAATTGGTAAATTATCGTAATAACCACCATCAACTAAAATATCTGTCCCAATTTTAGTTGGTTTAAAAAAAGGAAAACAGGTTGCAGATGCTAAAATATATTTTTTTAACTTATCAGGTCTAGTATTTTTTTTAGTTGAATAAACTACTTTTCTTGTTGATAAATTAAAAGAAACTACACCAAAATTAATCTTTGAATTATATAATTTATTTGGTTTATAAAGATTATTTATTATTTGTTCTATTTTATTAGTGTCTATTCCACCATCAAAAATTTTATTTAAATATTCCAAGTACATTTCTTTAGAGCTTGTTATTTTTTTAAAATTATCATATAAAACATCATAATTAATATTCTTCCATAAACGAATGCATTTATAAAATTCATTTTGGACCATCATCATACCATTTAAGGCACCTATAGAAGTGCCCGTTACAATATCATATTTTATATGCATTTTTCGTAGTGCTTTCCAAACACCTACTTCATAGGCACCTTTAGCACCTCCTCCAGACAATACAACTGCTAGCATATTTCATCTCCATTTATCCTGCATAAACATTAAATTTAATGTTTTTATTAAATTCTATCTCTTTATAATCGATTATTTTTTTTATTCCAATAGCATCATTGAAAACATTTATTACATTATCTTCAATAAAATAAACATAATTATCAACATAATTAATTAATTCTAATGAATCGGTACTAAATAAATATATTAATCCAGATTCATTTTGCTTATTAATTCGATAACAGTCATATTTGTTGCCATTCTTCTTATATAAGTAATAATAATTATCTGTCTGATCTATTTTAGCATAATTAGAATCCTCATAATCTACTTTAGTTGTAATGAATTTTTTTTCATCTTTGGCATCTTTTATGCTCATAGTAGACCACTTTCCATCATAATATTTAATTTCGCTACTTAATTTAATTATTCTTTCTTCTTTTGGATCAATTTCATATTGAATATTATTATCTTTATCATATAAATATAACTTATAATCAACGATTCCTTGAATATAACTATCTAAAGAAATTGCCTTATCGGATACTATTGTACTAGATTTTAAAGTAACTAAATTAATTACATTTATTTTATTAAAACTATTTTTTTCATTATAATCAGCTACGACATAATAATTATCAATAAAACTACCTAATTTTTGATTATAAACATCTTTACTAAATAAACTAATATTATATACTAATGAATTAAATTCCTTACTTACATTATAAAATCCTTTATAATTAGTTAAGCCAATATAATGCTTATCAATTAAATTATTTTTATAAATTTTTATTCCTTCTTTAGTTTCGCTTTCAGAATTATCAATAAAATTATTTTTATCATATAAAGGAATACTTGTAGCAAATGTATCAATTTTATCATTCTTTAAATTGTGATAATAAATTAAAGATCCATTATTCATACACATTATATCAGTAAATATTTTTTCATCTTTAAAAATTGGTAAAATACATTCATATTCATCTTCATTGTAATAATATATATCTGTCAATACTTTTGAACTTTTACTATAATCATTAAATATTTGGAAAGAAAATAAAGTTTCTTTTATTTTTATTTCATATAAATAACTATTATTATCAAAATTAGATATTTCTTTTACCTCAAAAGTATTATTATCTTTTTTTATTTTATATTCATTTTCTTGTCCTTCACTAAACCAATAAAAGGCAAATTGGATACCTAAATATAATAAAAACAATATCAATAACATAAAAAATAATTTTTTCATATCCTCACCTATATTTATTATATATGATTTTTAAATAATTATCAATATGTAATATTTAAAAATATAGGTATTTAATTCACA
>CALVYO010000113.1 GCA_944372275.1 uncultured Bacilli bacterium | reverse complement strand
GGCTCTTTGCTAGAGATTACCAGATTAGGAGTTTCACCCAATTATATATTAAGCACCGAACTGGCGCACCCTTATAAATGAAAAAGACCTAGGGCTTCAAAAGTTTCCTAGGCACATCTCGGTAAATAATATACACTATTTATTGATAAAATGCAATACTTTTGAATAAATTTTGTGACTTTTAATTTAAAATGTCCGCTTTTTTAATCAATTTACAAGTTAAAATGTCCTATTAAAAAATACAATACTAAAAATTGAATTTTAAGTTAAAATGTCCTATAATACACTCTCAGAAAGGGGGTGTAATTTATATGGCTAAAGTATCAGATAAGGAATTATATAGTGAAATTATTAAGAAAGTTATCTCTAAAGAATTAACTCAAAAAGAAGCTGCTTTAAAATTAGAAATAACTGATAGACAAGTTCGTAGACTTATAATTAAATATAAGAGAATGGGTGAATATGCCTTTATTCACAAGAATTATGGCAATCCTAGTCACAATAAAAAAATCTCAGATGATACATCAAATGAGATTATAAATGATTATTTAACTAACTTTTTTGATTATGGTTTTTCCATTTTTATGAAGAGCATGGGTATAAATATGGAATTTCTTTTTCAACTATGGTTACTACATTCACTAATAACGATATTATTTCTCCCTATGCCAAACACAAAACAATTAAATTATATAACGAAAATATGAAAAAAGCAATTAGAGATAAAACAATAACTGATAAACAACAAAAATTATATATTCAAAGAAAAGAAGAAGAATTTGAACGTCATATTAGAAAGTCTACTTTACACTATTCATTTGGTCAAGAAGTTCAACTAGATGCTGCTTTTTGGATTTGGTTCGGTGAAGAAGAGTCAGCCTTACATCTAGCCGTAGATAAAGCTACCAAGAAAGTTCTTTATGGTTGGTTTGAATGGGAAGAAACAACTCAAGCTTATATGATTGTATTAATGGGTATGATAATAAATTATGGAATTCCTAATAAAATTAAAACTGATAAAAGAAATTCCTTTTCTGTAAATAATGCTAGAAGTTCTAAGTCAAAATTAAACATAACACAATTTGGAAGAATATGTGAAGATTTAGAAATATTATTATCATGTAATAGTGATCCATTATTTAAACCTAATGTTGAAAGAGAAAATGGAACTTTTAAGAGAAGATTAAAAGCAGAATTAAGACATGAGAAAATTACTACTATAGAAGAAGCAAATGAATATTTAAATCAAGTATTTATACCTAAAATTAACAATAGATTTTCTTATGATATTAATCCAAAAAAGAATATGATGAGAGATAATAATTATTCTAAAGAAGAATTAAACATAATTATTTCAACTAGGACAGAAAGAACTATAGATAATGCTTCATCAGTGAAATATCTTAATAATTATTATTTATTAATAAATGAAACAACTGATGAAGTTGTTTCATTTAAGAGTGGAACAAAATGTAATATAGTAAATTCTTTTAATAATAAATTATATGGTTTCATAGAAGACCATATCTATTCTTTGCGTTTGGTAGAACAACAAAATAATAACAAATATAACGCATCTAAAAATGGATATAAACCTAGAGATGATAATCCATGGAGAAAATTTAAAATCAAATAAAAATGGGGCTTTGCCCCAAACCCCAAGGTTTATTAGCTATTAGATTACCGAAAAAAGAAGCAAAAAAAAGAAACTATATGCTTCTTTTTCGTATAATCATTGTTTAAATGCTCTGGTCGCTCCTCAGCGTAGCCATATCCCTTTAAACAACAATTTTAGTATATCATTTATATATAAAATTGCAATAGGACATTTTAACTTAAAAATGACTTTATATAATATTTTATTAGGACATTTTAACTTAAAAATACAATATAAAATTAGGACATTTTAAAAAATAAATCACAATTAAAATATTTTTTTTAATATTGCTAAAAAAATATTTTAAATAGAATGTTAATAGTAAAAAATAATTACTTAAAATACAATTAGTACTTAAAGGAAGCACAATTATGGTATAATAACAAATAGTTTAGGAGGAAAGAATGTCAAAATTATCTAATGTATTATTAATGTTACAATTACTTCAAAATGGTAGAAAATATAGTGTTAAAGAATTAGCTGGAAAAATAGAAGTATCTGAAAGAATGATACGAAAATATAAAGATGAACTTGAATATTCAGGTATATTCATTGATACAATAAAAGGTTCATATGGAGGATATGTTTTAAATAAAGACTTTAATGTGCCATATTTAAATTTTGATAGTGATGATTTAGTTACTATTAATAAAGCTTTTATGTTAATTAATGATTCTAAACTTAAAGAAAAATTAATTAATATTAAATCTAAAATTAATTTAAATATTAATAATAAAAAAAATAATAGTAAGGTTACTATTTCAAGTAATTATGAATTAAATGTATTTAATAAGATAAATAATGCTTATAAAAATAATTTAAAATTAAAAATAAATTATTTTAATTTAAAGCATGGTACTTCAATAAGAACAATATATCCACTAGGTTTATATTTGTTTCAAAATGAATGGTGGATTTCGGCTTATTGGGAAGAAAAAGATGACATGAGACAATTTCATTTAAAAAGAATTATTGATTGTGAAATATTAAATATTAAATTTGATCCAAATGAAATAAATATAAAATTCTAATAAGTGACATAAATAGTTCCTATTATAGATATATTATTACTTATGAAAGGAGATAATAAATGTTTACTTATTATTTATGTGATGATAACAATACAATCTATAGATTAGAATTTTCTATAAAACCAGAAGAAAGAGAAAAATATTTATCTTTACTTGATAATTATTTAAATGAGCTTGTTTTCCTTGAAGAAAAGGAATTCAAAAAACTTATTGAAAAAAGCGAAATGGAAAACGAAGAACTAGATAGTATTAGTATTAAAAATGATCAATTATTATTAGAAAGACAAGGAGTTTCACATACTGAAAAAATTGAAGACTATTTGCCATTGATAGCTACAATAAAAATCAAAGAATATTCTTTTTTACGTTCTTATACTATATGTATATTAATAAACTTACTTTCAGATGATATGATGCATTTTAGTAATCCTCTTGCTAAAAAAATTATTGGTTTACACAATCAATTGCAAAATTGGTATGTTGATTTTAGTAGAATATATGAATTCTTTTTTACTAAAACTGAACAATTCTTAGGGGAAAAATATTTTGATTATAATTCATTAAAAGACTTATTAAAAAGTTTAAATATAACTGAAAGATATTCTGCAAATGAATTAAAAAACTTTTGGGCGGGAGACGATGCCGAAAGGACATTAGCAGATAGTATAGTAGAAGGAGCAATATCAAATAAAAAAATTCTAGAAAGAATTAGTTTTGATTTTCTTGATTTTGATGAAAAAATAAGAACTAGAATGCCATGATTTATTTTTATAAATGTAATTTTTAATTCTTTGATTGATATATCGCATTTTATCTTTGCATCTATAAAATTTTTATTATTAATAACATTATTTGTGTACATTTTTGTGTACACAATTTTTTGACTTTTTTTAAAATCTGTGTACATACTTAAGGAACCAAAAAAAACAGGATAAGTGTTGGGCGGGAGACGATGACGAAAGGACATTAGCA
>CALVYO010000112.1 GCA_944372275.1 uncultured Bacilli bacterium | reverse complement strand
GATATAATGGTATATTTAATGCAAAAGGGAATGAAACCAATTAAAGCATTTAAAATAATGGAATTTGTAAGAAAAGGAAAAGCCAGTAAAGAACCAGATAAATGGGTTGAATTTGAAACGGAAATGAAAGAAGCGGGCATAGAAGATTGGTATATTGATTCTTGTCGTAAAATAAAATATATGTTCCCGAAAGCCCATGCTACTGCTTATGTTACTAGTGCCTTTAGAATAGCCTACTATAAAGTTCATTATCCAAGTTATTTTTATGCATCTTGGTTTTCTACTAAAGCAACTGATTTTGATATCGAAACAATGATAAAAGGCTATGATGCTATTAAAAATAGAATGCTTGAAATTTCAAATAAAGGATTTGATGCTTCTAATAAAGAAAGTGGTATTTTAGAATGCTTAAAACTCGCTTTAGAAATGACAGCTAGAGGATTAAAATTTAAAAATATTGATTTAAATAAGAGTCAAGCAACGACATTTTGTTTGGATGAAGATAATAACTTAATACCACCTTTTAGTAGTATCGATGGATTAGGTGATACTGTTGCAAAAACGATTGTCGAAGAAAGAAATAAAGGTGAATTTTTAAGTATCGAAGATTTACAAAAAAGAGGTAAAGTTTCAAGTACGTTAATTGAAAAAATGCGTAATATGCACATTTTAGATAATTTAGATGAATCAAGTCAATTAAGTTTATTTTAATTGATTTTTTTCATAATTTTTAAAATTAATAATATATTTTATTAAGAGGTGTTCTATGGAAAAAAAATTACCTAAAGTTTTTGCTAATAAAATTGATAAAAATTTAAATAACAATGAAACAGTTTATTACAATAAAAATGAAGAAAGAAAAATAGAAGAAAAAGATCCTTTATCTTCTATCTTGACGGTTAATCAAAAAATAAATCAAATTTTTTCTTCGGCTAGATATGTTTATAAAGCAGATGTTATAATAACTACTAAAAATGGTAAATTAAATAAAAGAATAATTGGAAGAAATAGAAATGAATTAATTACAATGGATAATGAAGTTATAAATATCAATGACATATTAGATATAGAGTTTAGTCAAAACTAAACTTTTTTAAGTATTTATGGTATAATTTTATTGGTGATGTATATGATAGAACGAATGAAAACAACTATTAACTTAATTCATAAAGAAAATCCTAATAAAAGTAAAATTTATATATTTTTTGATTTAATTTATAATGTTTTAAGATATGGATTAAGTTTTACTGATTATAAAAAATGTAATTTTATTAATTTAAATAAAAAACAAAAAGAAAAATGTTTAAGTATGAGTGAATATCGTAAATTAATAAAATATCTAAATGATACAAAATACGATAGTATTTTTTTAGATAAAATTTTATTTAATAAAGTATTTAAAGAATATATAAAAAGAGAGTTTATTGATTTGCGTGTATCTAGTTTAGATGAATTTATTGATTTTATTAAAGATAAAAAAACTTTTTTTGCTAAAAAACATAACTCGTTTGGTGGTGATGGTGTAGAAAAAATAATTAATAACGATTTAAATTATGAAGAAACATATAATAATTTGATTTTAAATAAACAATATTTAGTTGAAGAAACTATAAATCAACATTCATATTTGAACAAAATAAATAGTAAAGCAGTTAACAACATTAGAATAGTTACTTTAACTAAAGAAAGAGATGTTTATATAATTGCTAAAGTATTAAGATTAAGTGATGGAATTGAAGAAGTTATAAGTTGTCATGATATAATGATTTCATTAGATGATGAAGGTAATTTTATAAGTAAAGCATATGATGATAATTTAGTTAATTATAAAAAACATCCAACATCTAATTTTGACTTTACTAAAGGAAAAGTCCCTTATATGAAAGAAATGTTAGATATGGCTCGTAAAGCAGCAAGGGAAATACCAGAAGTAAGGTTTGTAGGATGGGATTTTACGATAACAGAAAAAGGACCATTAATTATTGAAGGAAATTTTTTTCCTAGTTATGGATTACATCAATATTATTTATTAAATAAAGATTATTATTTTAAAGAAAAATTACAATCTATTTTAAATGATGAATATAAAAAAATAACTCGTTAAAGTTATTTTATATATTCTTTTTTTATATTTTTATCAATGATTGTCATCAATTCTTGAGGAACTGTATTTAATTGATTACTAAGATTCATTATATGATTAATATCTTTATAAATATAAACTTTATCATTTAACTTTACCTTATCATCAATTTTTATGAAAGATATATTCATGGTGTTACTAATTATTGGATATTCATTATTATTAATTATTACATTTGTATTTATATGGTTTTTAGTTAAACCATGACTATATCCAATTGGAATGATACCAATAAATTCATCTTTATTGCATTTGAAATTAGCATCGTATCCTACTGTTTCGCTTTTTTTAACTTTTTTTATTGAAATAATTTCACTAACAAAACTAAATGTTGATTTTAAATCTAATTTTTCTGTTAAACCATATATTAAATCACCGATTCTAATACCATTAGCAAAATCAATTTTAGGATATTTTGTAACACCTAAACTTTGTGATATATGAATAATGGGAATATTTTTATAATCTATTTGTTCAATAAAACTTTTAAATTTATTTATTTGGTTATATGTAATTACATCATCATCTATAAAATATAAATGGGTATAAATTCCTTCTAAGATAAGATTACTATGTTTTATTAAATTGTATGATTCAATAAAATCTTCTTTAAATTTAAATCCAAATCTATTCATACCTGTATCGATTTTTATATGAATTTTAATTTTAGAATTGTATATTTTTTTTATTATATCAATGTTATCTATAGTGGCTGTAATATTATATTTTTCATATTTAGTTAAATCTTTAATTTCAAGAGGTTGTAAAACTAAAATAGAATTATTAATTTTATGTTTCCTTATTTTAATTGCTTCATCTATATTAGCAACAACTAAGTAATTCATTTCTTTACTTATTTCTTTTATTGCTTTCATTCCACAACCGTAAGCATCACTTTTAACAACACCCATATAATATTTATAATTAGGGAATAATGATTTTATTTTTTGACAATTATTTGTTATATTTTTTAAATTTATTTCAACATAATTCATAACAATCACCATTAATTATTATATCACAAAAAAAAGGACATTGTGTCCTTATAAGCATTCTACATATGTATCTTGTAAACATCTTAAACTACAAACACAATTTAAGTTCATAGTAAAGAAAGAATTAGTTGCTACATATGGAATTGCAGCTTGTGTAGTTGGATCGGTATTACTTGCTAATACTCTAAATGTCGCGCAGCAGCCATCGATTTTTTCAATTCTAAATACATTTGAACAATTAGCTGGAACTACTGTTTGATTACAATCTGTTGTATCTTTAGTTGTTGGCATACTCCATGGTGTTCCATTACCACAACATGTATATAACATTATTGGTCTAGTATTGCAAGTATAAGTAGTTGTGCCACAACCTAAAAATCCACGATCACATGTATCTAAACAAGAATCAGAACAATTTGCGTTTTGTTGTAAAATACATATTACTGTTAATATTTCAGCAATGCATTTGCAAGATTCATTTTCATTATTACACATAAAATCCACCCTTTCATTTTCTAATATAGCATATTCAAATAAGGCAAAAGAGTGTGAATTAAATACCTATATTTTTAAATATTACATATTGATAATTATTTAAAAATCATATATAATAAATATAGGTGA
>CALVYO010000111.1 GCA_944372275.1 uncultured Bacilli bacterium | reverse complement strand
TTGTCTTATTATTAAATCAAATTAAATTAGATGAAAACTTATTTAATTTTTTTAATGAAGGAAAATTAGATAAAATAGTAGGCAATAAAGATAAAACTTGTTATCATTTTTTTATTACTTTAAAAAATACTTTACCACTTACTACTTATATAGAATTTTTAAAAAGTTTAAAAAATAATTTTAAAAACTATAAAGTAAGTGTTTCATTTAAAGTAGAAAATAAAAATAATGAATATATAAAAGATTATTACAATTATTTATTAAATCAAAACTTAAAAGAATATCCATTATTAGAAACTTTTATAACTGATAACTTAGATATAAATAATAATGTAATTACTATTAAAGTAGCCAATAAGGCTGAAGAAATGAAATTTAAGTCAATCGAAGTTAAATTAATTGATTTATTAAATAATGTTGGATTTGAAGATATTAATATAAATATATTAATTGATGAAGAAAAAAGTAAGGAAATAAGAAAAGAAATTGAAGAAGCAAAAGTAGTTGAAGTACCAACAGAAAAAAAAGAAATAATTGAGATAATGGGAAGTTACATTCCTAAAATTACGCACGAAATAAGCGGTATATTTGCCGAAGAAGATAATGTTAGTATTGAAGCATACGTATTTGGTATTGATTTATTTGAATCTAGTAAATCTAATTTTAAAATATTTACTTTAAAAATAACTGATTTTAATGATAGTATGTATGCGAAATTATTTGTTAAAGAACAAAGTGATTTTGATTTTTATAAGAAAAATATTAAAAATAATACTTGGTATAAATTTCGCGGATATACTAAATTCGATAAATATTCGAATGAAATTGTTTTAAATTTAAGAGATGTTAATAAAAGTGATAAAGTGATTGTTACACCTAAAGATGAAGCTTCAGAAAAAAGAGTTGAACTACACGCTCATACAATGATGAGTCAAATGGATGGGGTAGTAGATGCTAAAACATTAGTTAAACAGGCATACAAATGGGGTCATAAGGCTATCGCCATAACTGATCATAACGGAGCGCAAGCCTATCCTGATGTTTATCATTTAGTATGTGATTTAAATAAAGGAAAAGAAGATAAAGATAAATTTAAGGCGATATATGGAACCGAATTAACTTTAATCGATGATAGTGTTAATATTGTCGTAAGAGAAAACGATTCTGTTTTATTAGATAATACCTATGTCGTATTTGATTTTGAAACAACTGGTTTTAATGCTGGTGGTGGGGATACTATTATCGAAATAGGTGCTGTTAAAATTCATAACGGTGAAATAATTGATAGATTTGATGAATTAATAAATCCGGGAAGAAAATTACCTCCTAAAATAACTGAAGTTACTAATATAACTGATGAAATGTTAGAAGGTAAGGATAATGAGGAAAATGCCATTAAAAGATTTATTGAATGGTATGGTGATTTACCAATGGTTGCTCATAACGCTAAATTTGATACATCTTTTTTGGAAATGTGTTATAAAAAATATAATTTAGGTGAGTATAAAAATACAGTTATCGATACATTAGAACTATCAAGAATATTAGATAGTAATTATGCTAGACATAATTTAACAGCTTTAGTAAAAAGATATGATGTTCCTTGGGATGAAGATGCTCACCATAGAGCCGATTATGATGCGGAAGGTACTGCTTTAGTATTTCATAAAATGATGCAAAAACTATCAAGTCAAAATATAGAAAAAGTATCACAATTAAATAAAATGATCGATAAAAGTGAAATTCATAAATATGGAAGAAGTTATCACGTTAATATATTAGTTAAAAATAAAGTAGGCTTAAAAAATCTATTTAAAATAATATCCTTAGCCAATACAACTTATTTATATAAAACACCTAGGATATTACGAAGTGTTTTAAATGAATTAAGAGAAGGATTATTAATCGGTAGTGGTTGCTATGAAAGTGAAGTTTTTATTGAAGCAAAAAGTAAATCAGATGAAGAATTAGCCAATATTATAAATTTTTATGACTATGTCGAAGTACAACCAGTTGATGCTTATAGCCATTTATTACAAACAAATGATTTTGGCTCAAATATGGAAATAATGGAACAAATTAGAAAAATAATTAGGGTAACAAAAGATTCTGGTAAAATAATAGTGGCTACTGGTGATGTGCATCATTTATTTAAAGAAGACAAAATATATCGTGAAATTATCGTTAATCAAAAAGTACCAGGTGGTGGAAGGCATCCACTTGCTAAAAATAGTATAACTGAAATACCTAGTCAACATTTTAGAACAACAGATGAAATGCTTGAAAATTTTGATTTTTTAGATGAAGAGACAAAAAAAGAAATTGTTATAACTAATCCTAATAAAATAGCTGATATGGTTGATATTATTGAAGTTATTATTGAAACAGGTGGTGTTCCTTTTTCACCTAAAATTGATAAATCAGTAGAAACTGTTACCGATTTAGTTTATACTAAGGCTAAAGATTGGTATGGTGATCCACTACCATATAATATTGAAGAGCGAATTGCTAAAGAGTTGTATGGTGATGGTATATTTAATAGTATTAAAGAAGAGTTAAAAAGAAATAATGTTTCTAATATTGAAGAAGAAGGTTTTAAAATATTACACGAAACAATATTACAAGGATTTGATGCTGTTAAAGATAAAATTAGAAACGAAATTAAAATAACTGAACCAGAATTAAATGATGATGAAGTAGAAAAACAATTAAAGAAAACATTAGGTGGTATAATTGGTGGCGGATTTGATGTTATATATTTAATTGCTCAAAAATTAGTAAAAAAATCTAACGATGATGGTTTCTTAGTAGGTTCGCGTGGTTCGGTTGGTTCTTCATTTGTTGCGACAATGATGGGAATAACAGAAGTAAATCCTTTACCAGCTCATTATCGTTGTCCAAATTGCAAACATAGTGTTTTTGAAATAGATGGTGTACCACTAGCCAATACTTATTCTTCTGGATTTGATTTGCCAGATATGTTGTGTCCTAAATGTCAAACTAGAATGTTAAAAGATGGTAATGATATGCCTTTTGCAACATTCTTAGGATTTAATGCCGATAAAGTACCAGATATTGATTTAAATTTTTCTGATTTAAATCAAGCTTCAGCTCATGAATATACTAAGGTATTATTTGGTGAAGATAATGTATATCGTGCTGGTACTATCGGTACAGTTGCTGATAAGACAGCCTATGGTTTTGTAAAAGGGTATTGTGAAGATAAAGGAATAACTAAAAAATCTGCAGAAATAGAAAGATTAGCAATTGGTTGTACTGGCGTTAAAAGAACGACTGGGCAACATCCTGGAGGAATAGTTGTAATACCTGGATATATGGATGTTTTTGATTTTACTCCTTTTCAATATCCAGCAGATGATCCAAATAGTGCTTGGCGTACAACGCACTTTGATTATCATGCGATTGATCAAGATGTTCTAAAACTAGATATTTTAGGTCATTCCGATCCAACCCAATTAAGAATGATTCAAGATCTATCTGGACACGATATAACAAAAGTACCTTTGGATGATAAAAAAACAATGGGAATATTTTTATCTCCTGAACCATTAGGAGTTACTAAAGAACAAATATTAAATGAAACAGGTACTTTAGGAATACCAGAATTTGGAACACCTTTTACGATTGGATTAGTAGCAGAAACTAAACCAACAACCTTTGCCGAATTAATTAAAATATCAGGTTTATCACACGGAACTGATGTATGGTTAGGTAATGCTCAAGAATTAATAAAAAATAATATCGTTCCATTTAAAGAAGTAATTGGTTGTCGTGATGATATAATGGTATATTTAATGCAAAAGGGAATGAAACCAATTAAAGCATTTAAAATAATGGAATTTGTAAGAAAAGG
>CALVYO010000110.1 GCA_944372275.1 uncultured Bacilli bacterium | reverse complement strand
TATGTTATAGTTTATATTGCTATTACATTAGGTATTGTTTATGTTGAAGGTGCTGAAAGAAGAATTAACGTTCAATACGCTAATAAATCTAATAGTTCATTTGGTGGTAGACAAAACTATATTCCATTTAAACTTAATTCAGCAGGTGTTATGCCAGTAATCTTTTCATCAGCATTAATATCAATACCATCATTTATAGCATCATTTGTTAAAAATGAATCATTTACAAATTTTGTTAATCAATATTTGTCAATGACTAGCCCTGTGGGATTCTCATTATATATTATCTTAATATTTGTATTTGCTTATTTTTATACATTTATGCAAATAAAACCAAGCGAAATGAGTGATAATTTAAGTAAGAATGGTGGATTTATTCCAGGGGTAAGACCAGGTAAGGAAACTACTAATTATATTAGTTATGTAATCAGTAGAATTACGATAGTAGGAGCATTTTTCTTAGCAATCCTTGCTGGTATACCTGTAATATTCGGTTTATTTTCAGGATTATCTGGAAATGTATCAATCGGAGGAACAGGATTATTAATTGTTGTAGGTGTTGCTTTAGAAACTTATAAACAATTAGAAAGTCAATTACAAAGTAGAAGTTATAGAAAAGGAAGAAGATAATGCAAGATATAATTTTAATTGCCCCACCTGCTGCTGGTAAGGGTACTCAAGCAAAATTATTGTCTTCAAAATATCAAATACCTCATATTTCTACCGGAGATTTATTACGAGCAGCTACTGGTGAGTTGGGCGATATAGTTAAAAAGACAATGGAAAGTGGAGCCTTAGTATCTGATGATTTAGTATTAAAACTTTTAGAAGAAAGAATTAGTAAAGAAGATTGTCAAAATGGATATATTTTAGATGGTTTTCCAAGAAATGTTAGTCAAGCTGAAAGTTATATGAAATTATTAGAAAAATTAAATAGGCCACTTGGATATGTGATTTATTTAGATGCATCTAAAGAAGTTACGCAAAAAAGAATTGTTGGAAGATTATCTTGTCCAACTTGTGGCGCTGTATATAATGATCAAATTGATGATAATAAGCCAAAGAAATTTGGTACTTGTGATATATGTAATGGTCCTTTAACTAAAAGAAGTGACGATAATTTAGAAACTTTTGAAAAAAGGTATCAAACATATATGAATGAAACTTATCCATTATTAGATTATTTTAAAAGTAAAGGTAAATTATTTACAGTTGGTAGTGGTATAAGTAAAGAAAGAACATTAAGTGAAATAGAAAAAATTATTAATCGAGGTTAAATATGATTAAATCAAGTGAAGAAATAGAATTATTAAGAATAGCAGGTCAAATAGTTGGTGATACTCATAATTATTTAAAACAATTTATTAAACCGGGTATTACTACTAAAGAATTAGATAAACTTGCTTATGATTATATTATAAGTAGAGATGCTACTCCTTCATTTTTAAACTACGAAGGTTATCCTGCTTCTATTTGTACTTCGGTTAATGAAGAAGTAGTTCACGGTATTCCATCAAATAGGGTATTACAAGATGGCGATATTATATCTATTGATATAGGTGCTTGTTATAAAGGCTATCATGGTGATTCTGCTTGGAGTTATCCGGTTGGAAATATTAGTGAAGAAAAAAAATATTTGTTAGAGCATACCGAACAATCTTTATATGAAGGATTGAGTGTTATTAAACCGGGTATGAAGATTGGTGATATTGGTTATGCTGTGGAAAAGTATGCATTAGACCATAAATTAGGTGTGGTTAAAGAATTAGTTGGTCATGGTGTTGGTAAACATTTACACGAATCACCTGATGTTCCAAATTATGGTAAAAAAAATACTGGAATGACTTTAAGAAAAGGTATGGTTATTGCGGTTGAACCAATGCTTAATTTAGGTACAGCAGACATTTATATTTTAGATGATGATTGGACTATCATCACTGCTGATGATAAACCATCGGCCCATTTTGAACATACGATAGTTGTTACTAAAGATGGGTATGAAATCTTAACAAAGAGGTGATATAATGGCTAATAATGATGTTATAGAAGTTGAAGGTAAAGTAATTGATGTTTTACCTAGAAATGAATATAGGATTGAATTAGAAAACAAACTTACTGTAATTGCTCGCGTTTCTGGTAAAATCCGAATGAATAAGATTCGCATTTTAACAGGTGATACAGTAGTTGTTGAACTTTCACCATACGATTTAACACGCGGGCGAATTACTTACCGAAAATAGTAGGAGGGAATATTATGAAAGTAAAACCATCAGTTAAAAAAATGTGTGATAAATGTAAGATAATCAGACGTAAGGGAAAAGTATATGTTATATGTTCTAACCCTAAACACAAACAAAGACAAGGTTAATAGGAGGTGTTTATATGGCACGTATTAAAGGTGTAGATGTACCAGATAATAAAAGAATTGAAATCGCATTAACTTATATTTATGGAATTGGTAGAAATTTATCAAACCAAATTTTAAAGGATGCTAATGTTGATATTAATAAAAGAGCAAAAGACTTAAGTACTGATGAATTAGCTAGAATTCGTGACGAAGTTAATAAATATACAACTGAAGGTGATTTAAGACGTGAAGTTAGTATGAATATTAAAACTAAAATGGAAATTAATAGTTATCAAGGAACTCGTCATAAAAAAGGTTTACCTGTAAGAGGACAAAGAACTAATAGAAATGCTCGTACTCGTAAAGGTAAAGGTAAAGTAGTAGCTAATAAGAAAAAATAATGCTTTAAAAGGAGGTTAAATTATGGCTTATAAAGCAAGAAAAAGAAAAGTTAAAAAGAATGTCCCAGAAGGGAAAGCATATATTCATTCAACTTTTAATAATACAATTGTTTCAATAAGTGATATGGATGGAAACGTAATTAGTTGGGCTTCTGCAGGAACTTTAGGTTTCAAAGGAAGTAAAAAATCTACTCCATTTGCTGCAGGTATGTCTGCTGAAGCCGCAGGTAGAGCTGCTGTTGATATGGGAATGAAAAAAGTAGAAGTATATGTTAAAGGATTGGGTTCAGGTAGAGAAACAGCAATTCGTTCATTACAAACTGCTGGATTAGAAATTACATCTATTTCTGATGTAACACCAATTCCACACAACGGATGCCGTCCACCAAAACGTCCAAGAGGATAATTAAAAGGAGGATTAATAAATGCTAAAATTTGAAAAACCAGCATATAAAATAACTGAATATGTTGAAAATAATAATTATGGAAAATTTGAACTTGAACCACTTGAAAGAGGATTTGGAACTACTTTAGGTAATGCTTTAAGAAGAGTTATGTTATCAAGTATGCCAGGAAGTGCAATCGTAGCTGTTAAAATTGATGGTGTTATGCACGAATTTCAAGCAATTGATGGCATCGTCGAAGATGTAACTTCAATTATATTAAATTTAAAGAGTGTTGTAATTAAAAACAATACAGAAGAAGATAAAGTATTACACTTACACGCTGATACAGAAGGTGTCGTAACTGCTGGAGATATCGAAGCTGATGCTGATGTTGAAATTATTAATAAAGATCAAGTTATTGCTACTTTAGCTAAAGGTGGTAAACTTGATATGGAAATGATCGTAAGCAATGGTAGAGGTTATGTTCCAGGTAATGAGAATAAGAAATTTATTGAAAATAACAAAATCGGTTATATTCCAATTGATGCTTTATATTCTCCAATCGAAAGAATTAGTTATGAAGTAGACAATGCTCGTGTTGGTCAAGATGCTAATTATGATAAATTAATATTAAGTGTTTCTACTAATGGTTCATTAAGACCAGAAGAAGCTATTGCCTTAGGTTCTAAAATTTTGATTGAGCACTTGAATGTATTATTAGATTTAAGTGAAATAGCTGATATGACAGGTATTATGTCTGCTAAAGAAGAAGATAGTAGATTAAAGAAATTA
>CALVYO010000109.1 GCA_944372275.1 uncultured Bacilli bacterium | reverse complement strand
ACACAACATCTACCCATACCACGAGCAACAACTGCTGCATGTGAAGTCATTCCTCCTCTAATAGTTAAAATACCATTAGCATCGTTCATGCCTTGAATATCTTCAGGCGAAGTTTCTAATCTTACTAATAAAGTTTCTTCACCTCTTTTTTTAGCTTCACTTACATCACTCGCTGTAAAATAAATTTTACCTGCTCCTGCCCCAGGTGACGCTGCTAATCCTTTAGCAATAACTTTAGCATTTTTTAATGCTTCGTTATCAAACATTGGATGCAACAATTGATCTAATTGTTTTGGCTCTACTTTAAGTAATGCTTCTTTAGGAGTAATCATACCTTCATTTACTAAATCAACAGCAACTTTTAAAGCAGCTTGCGCAGTTCTTTTACCATTTCTTGTTTGTAACATAAATAGTTTGCCATTTTCAATAGTGAATTCCATATCTTGCATATCTTTATAATGATTTTCTAATGTTTTAGCTATTTCACTAAATTGTTTATAAACATCAGGCATAACATCTTTTAAAGTAGAAATAGGTTGAGGTGTTCTAATACCAGCAACAACATCTTCTCCTTGAGCATTAATTAAATATTCGCCATATAATTTATTTTCACCAGTAGCAGGATTTCTTGTAAACGCTACACCAGTACCGGATTTATCGCCACTATTACCATAAACCATTTCTTGAACATTAACTGCAGTTCCCCAACTACCTGGAATATCATTCATTCTTCTATAAATAATAGCTCTTTCATTATTCCAAGATCTAAATACTGCTGTAACTGCTTCAATTAATTGAACTTTTGGATCTTGTGGGAATTCCTCTTTAGCTAATTTTTTATAAATTTCTTTAAATTTATTAGTTATTTCTTTCATATCATCAGCATCTAATTCTGTATCATATGAAACACCTTTTTTTTCTTTAAATTCATCTAAAACTCTTTCAAAACTAGATTTTGGATATCCTTTTACAACATCTGCAAACATTTGGATAAATCTTCTATATGAATCATAAACAAATCTAGGATTTTTAATTTTTTCACTAAAGTTTTTAGCAACTTCATCATTTAATCCTAAATTTAATACAGTATCCATCATACCAGGCATACTAGCCCTAGCACCACTTCTTACTGATACTAATAATGGATTATTTAAATCGCCCATTTTTTTACCAGAAGTTTTTTCCAAATTATTTAATTTTGTCATAATTTGATCGATTACTTCATCAGCAATTTTTTCTCCATCATCATAATACTTATTACATGCTTCAGTGGTAACTGTAAATCCATCAGGAACTGGTAAACCTAATCCTTTCATTTCTGCTAAATTAGCACCTTTACCACCTAGTAAATTACGCATGTCCTTATTTCCTTCATTGAAAGAATAAACATATTGTGTCATATTTTACCCTCCTCATTATCTAACACTCTTAAATTATAACATATTTAAAATTAAAAAAGAATAAATTTTTATTCTTTTTTTACACTTTTTTAGCGGCTTCCACCGCCACCGCCACCGAAGGATCCACCTCCGCCGCCTCCTGATGAAAATCCGCCACCACCAGAAGAATAAGATTCTGCTCTACTTCTAGCATTATTAGCAGCAGATACAGAACTAACCGAAATAGTATTTAAGAAAATAATTGTATCAAAATCGATATTATCTAAATTTTCTATATATTCTGGATATAAATTTTTAAATTGTTTTGCTACTTTATCAGCTATACCAAATAAATAAGCAAACATTAAATATTCATCCCACAATTTAACTTCAATTGCTTCTTTGGTATCTATTTTAGAAAATTCCTCTAAAAACAATTTTAGTCCAAACAATTTTTTAGAATCTTCATATAGAATATCATCTAAAACATTTTTATATTTACATTCCTTCTTATTTGTTCTTTTATAGATATGGCCTTGTTCTTTTAATTCTTTAATTTTATTATTTTTTATTTTTTCAAATAAATTTAAATATTTACCATAATTATTTTTAGCCCAACGTTCTAACTCTTTTGATTCTAATATACCATCACCGCTTGCTTTATACATCATTTCATATAATTTTTTTTCATCTTCATTATCCAAAGTAATATTTAAATTAAAAACAAGACTTAAATTTTTATCTTTTTTAACAACTATTTTATCTTGTTTAATCCATTTAAGTAAAATAGCGCCTAAGATAGTTGAATTTGATGTATTCCAATTATTTAAATTAACTAATGCATTAGCATAATATATATCTTTATTGCAAGGAATATCTCTAAAAAATTCTGTATTTTTTTTATTAATAACTTTGTTATCTTTATAACCATATTTACTATTTCGTATAGAAACAAAAAGAAAAATAAATGGTGAAAAACAAAGAAATAAAATAAAAATTGTAAATATTAATGCAAAATAATCAATCGAATTATTAGAATAATTATAATCAAAAGTTCCTTCTTCTGCTTTTTGATAAACTTCATTAAATGTATTAAATTGGATTACTTTATTTGTAGTTTTAAAAGTGTTTAATGGAAATTTTACTAACAATACAGCATATTTATTATTCATATCATCTTCATTAGACATATATATTTTACCATCAGAAACATAGGCATATCCTTTATAACCATAACCCCATACATCTAAGGTATCAGAAAATTTATAATAACTAGATATTTCTAAAGAAAATTTATCAAAATTAACATCAGATAATCTATCAATAAAATTATAATATATTACTTGAGCATCATCAGTATTAAATATAAAGTTACTCAATTTATACGTTAAAGTGAAAGTATGTTTTTTATAATCATATTTACCAAAACATAATTCTAAACCATCACTAGTATAGTTAATTCCATAATATCCTTTTTTTTCATTTAAAGATTCATCAACATCCCAAGTTTTATATTTTAAAGCATTACCATCCATTGATACTTTAAAATTAGATAATTCCATATTACCTAAATTATTAATTACCTTATACCATTCTGTACCATCAGAACCTTTGACATCCCATGTTTCAGTAATATTAGCATTCCCATTTTCGTCTAAATAAACTTTGATATCAATATTATAAATATTGTTTTTGGCGTATGTTAAATTTATACTAAATAAAAATGTAATTATTAAAAATAATATTTTTTTCATTTTTAGTTCTCCTTAATCTTTTTATATATTTTTTGAAAATCTAAAGAATTGGGCAATAAAACTTTTTCTAAAAAACATGTTTCACACATTGGATCATAACTTTCATCTTCGCCTATGTAAACTTGACCACCATCATAAACATATTCACCGTTTATCTTCCTTGCATTAAATCTTGCTTTTTTGCCACAATCACAAATTGCAACCATTTCTTTTAATGAATCTGCATATCTTATTAGTGCAGCACTACCAGGAAATAAATTACCTTTAAAATCTACTTTCAATCCAAAGCAAACTACTGGTATATCTAATATTTTTGTTATTATAACTAATTCACAAACTTGTTTTTCTGTTAAAAATTGTGATTCATCGATTACTAAACAAGTTATATTATCATACATTTTTAGATAATCAATTAAACTTTCTTCTGGTTTTAAGAGAATATCAACTTCTTTTTCAATTCCAATTCTTGATGTGACTTTGTTATTACCTTTAGTATCTAAAGCTGGTTTTATTAATATTGCTTTCATTCCTCGTGAATTATATTTATATGCAGTTGTAATAACATCAATTGTTTTTCCAGCACTCATTGCTCCATAATTAAAATATAATTTTGCCATAATTACTCCTTCTTAGCCCGTGGATGAGCATCTAAATAAACTTTTCTTAAATGTTCATTAGAAACATGAGTGTATATACCAGTTGTTGCTATATTTTCATGTCCTAATAATTCTTGAACTATTTTTAAATCTGCTCCTTCATTTAATAAATGAGTAGCAAAAGTATGTCGTAAAGTATGTGGTGATATATTTAATTTTAAACTACTTTTTTTAACTATATCATCAATAATCATTCTAATTGCTCGATCAGTTATTTTATTACCAAATTTATT
>CALVYO010000108.1 GCA_944372275.1 uncultured Bacilli bacterium | reverse complement strand
AATATTCTTTTATTATTCCTTCACCGTAATGTTTTCCAGCTTCTTTTAATAATTTTCCTACATTATAATACGTTTCTAAATCACTTTTATTTTTACTATAATCCTTTACTCTTTTGGTTATTTCGTTATTTATTATTTGCTCTTTTATTTCATTATAATAATTCATATTCACTCCTTTAAACTAATTCATATTCTTTTGAGATAATTCTTTTATCACTACAATATTCCATAATAAATTTATTATCTTTTTTACAGATAATTATGCCGATCGTTTTATCTTGCATTACTTTTTTTATTGTTTTATCTATATAATTCATATATACTTCTATTTGACCTATATATTCTTTTTTTAGTTCAGTTATTTTTAATTCTACTACTACATAACAATTAAATTCGATGTTATATAATAATAAATCTATATAATTATATCTATCTCCTATTTTTATTTTATATTCACTTGCTATATAACTAAAATTATTGCCAAGTTCTAATAAAAAATTATCTATATCTTCCAATATTAATTGTTTTAATATTTTTTCCGATATTTCATCATAATTATGACTATTTTTAATCAATATGGGATTTTTAATTAGACAATCTACACTTAATTCTTTTGTTTCAGTTATCTTATTTTTAGTTTCTTCTGATAATCTTTCATATTCTTTACTTTTTATTTTTTCTCGTAATTGTCGAACTGATAAATTTTGATTTTCTATCATTTTAATATAATATTTTATCTTATTTGTATCACCGATAGATAACAATTCAATATAATGACTATATGTTAATTGTTGCGACAGTGTCGCAACATTTTCTATAAGTAAATAAAACTTTTTCATTCGTGTTAAGGCGGTAAATGTATAACCTTTACCTAATTCATTAGTTAACTTAATAGAATATTCTTTTATTATTCCTTCACCATAATTTTTTCCTGCTAAAGATAATAGTTTTCCTACATTATAATAAGTTTCTAAATCACTTTTATTTTTACTATAATCTTTTACTTTTTTAGTTATTTCATTATTTATTATTTGTTCTTTTATTTCATTATAATAATTCATAATCACTCCTTTTGTTGTAAACATTTTTTAATTTTTATTTCATCTTTTAATTTAATTCTAATACTACCATCAATATCAGTGCGATAAATAATACTAGAGTTTAAAACATCTAATACTGTATCATTAGGATGGCCATACCAATTATTTTTACCTACCGATATGATGGAATATTTAGGATTAATTTTATTAATAAAATTTTCACTACTACTTGTTTTACTACCGTGATGACCTACTTTTAAAATATCAATATTATTTAAAATATAATTATTTAATATATCACTTTCTACATTTATTCCAGCATCACCCATTAATAATACGTTAATACCATTTATTTTAAAATATATAACACTTGAATTATCATTTTCTTCTGTATATATTTTCTTATTTAAAAAATATAATTTATTATTATATATATTTAGTTGTTTTAAATCTTTAAAATAATTTATTTTTTTATTTTTTAATATTTCAATTAATTCAAGCTCTAAATCATTATAATCATTATGATTGAATATCACATTATCTACTTTAAAATCATTAATTAAATTAATACTTTCTCCCATGTGATCATAATCACTATGCGTTAAAATTAAATAATTTATTTTTTTAATACCTAAAGATTTAAAATATGGAATTAATTTGTTTTTAGCCATATTATAATCACTAAACATATTTCCTCCTGTATCAATTAAAATGGTTTTATTTTTAATTTCAAATAAAATAGAATCACCTTGTCCAACATCAATAAAAGTTAAATAACTGTTTTGATTAAACATTTTTATATTGTTATGTAGTATTAATATTATTATTAAAATATAAAAATATTTTGACTTAATAAATATTAAAGTAATAATTAAATAATAAAATAAAAATATAATAATATTCATTTTAGCCATTATTAAGTTAAGATTAAAATTATTACAAAATAAAGTTAAATCTTCCATTATATTAGTTAAAAAATATAACAAATTATCTAATATAGGAAATATTATAGTTAATAAAGATAAAGGAAAAATAATTAAAGAAATCAAAGGTACAAATATTAGATTAATAAAAGGACTTGATATATTGATATAATAAAAATTATTAACCATAATAGGAATACTTGCAACAAAACAAATAGTAGAAGTAATAAATAGTTTCATAAAATAATTATTAAATTTATTACTTAAATTACCAAAATAAATCAAATAAAAACTTATTATAAAACTAAATAAAAAACCGACATTATAAATATAATAAGGATTATAAAATAACATAAAACTAGCAATCAATAAAATTAAATATTTTTTATCTATCTTATTAAAAATATAAAGAAAAACTGCTCTTAAAACTGAAGGCGTAAAACTAGTTAAAAAAGCATAGAAGATTAAAAAAATACTTATTATAAAATAACTATGTTTAAATTTTTTTAATAATTTTGATAAAATAACAACTAATAAAGAAATATGCATACCTGATATTGCTAGTAAATGACTAATACCATTTTCTTGATAACTACTTAATATTTCATCATTTAAATCTTGCTTATCACCTAAGATAAATGTTTTCATATAATCCTTACTTTTTAAATTATTTATTCTTTTATAAATAGCATTTTTTATTTCATATAATATATTTTTATTATCCTTTACTTTTTCAATTTTATTAGCATACAAAATAAAATATATTTTATTACTTAATAAGTATTTACGATAATTAAATAAATTAAATATAGTATTATCATAAGGTATATTTAAAGTACCACTTACTCTTACATAATCCCCTAATTTATAATTTGAATTACCATAATAAGTTACTTTAATTTTTTCTTTAGACTTTATAATTAAATCAGTTTTATCATCACTATAAGTTATACTAATTATTTTCCCAATTAAAGTAATATCTCCTTCATTGTAATTAGTTTTATAAATTAAATTATCAGTAATTATAAAGGTATATACTATAGCAATAATTAAAATTATTTTAGATAGTAAGTCGATCTTTAATTTTTTCATAGGTTGCACTACCAATACCATCAACTTCTAATATTTCTTCTATCGATTTAAAGTCACCATTTTTATTACGATATTCAATTATTGCTTGAGCTTTTTTTTCACCAATACCATCTAATGTCATCAATTCATCTATACTAGCACTGTTTAAAGATATTTTACCATTTGTTGAATTAGAATTATTATCTGGAATATTATCGATACTATTTTCAATACAAGCATCATTTTCTAATTTAGGGCAAATACATTCTTTTTCAATATATTTTATACTAGTATTTCCTTTTTTCATTTCATTAATTTCATCTTTAGTATAAATAATTATAACCATTTCATCAACAACATTTTTACTTAAATTAATTACACTAGTATCAGCTTCATTAGTTAATCCACCACTTATATCAATTACATCACTAACTCTACTATTTTCTTCTACTTCATAAACGCCAGGATTTTTTACGGCCCCTTTAATATCAACTTTTATTTTAGAAATAGTAGTATCAACATTTTTTTCCAAATTAATTTCTTCATTTTTAACAATTTCTTCTTCTATATTATCTTCCTTATCTTTAATTAAAAATATAACTAATAATAAAATAATTAAAATTATCCATATGTATTTTTTTAAATAATACATAATTCACCTCCTATTAGTTATATACGACAAAAGCAGGATAAAATCCTGCTTAAAATTGAAAAAAATATTAATATTTATAAATTTTAAAATAGAAAGTCATAAAAATGTCAAAGTTAAAAAGTCATAAATTTAACACCAGTATTCGATATTCATTCAAATACTGGCGTCTTTATTTGTTTTACTTTCTTTCAGCCTTATATCACCACAAGTGTTTACTATACCTTCTTGCCCATCTTTGGCCACACGACTTCGCGTGCGGCTTATAAATCCCTGAGCTTGTCAAGTATAGTGTGTAAATTTATTTAATAATTATAAAAATTAATATATAAAATTGTCAAAGAGCATAG
>CALVYO010000107.1 GCA_944372275.1 uncultured Bacilli bacterium | reverse complement strand
CAAGTTAATTGAACTTTCATTTGATATTCATCGCTCATTTTTGTAACTTGAACATATGATTTAGATACATCACAAGATTGATTGTTACTATCTTTAAATGGAATAACTAATTTTTTTTCTTCCATTTCTTCTAAAGTAAGAGTAACAGAATCACCTATTTTTTTAGGTAATCTTTCATTTGTAAAGTATCCTTGAGCTGCATCACGCATGCTTTCAACATTATCGGTATACAATCTACCATATAATGATTGTAATTGCATAGCAATTTCACTCGTTAATTCTTCTTTTCCTACAAAGTTATCCTTTAAATAATTTTTTGTTGGAAATAACCAAATCATGACAAATACGAATAAAATTACTAGCATTAACTGTAAAATAATGTCTCTAAAACTTAATGTATTTCTTCTTTCTTCATACATATAAATTCCCCCTTCTTTTTATGGCAACTATACTACCATAAATATGTATATTTGTCAATATTTCTTCGTTGTTGCCATATATTATAGCATTTTTTTTTATTTTGTCAAATTAACATTAACCAAAGTACATCCAACATTAAATGGATAAATTTCATATTCAATTACATTTTTATTTTTTTTTAAAGTTATTTGTGTAGTTTCCTTTAGTATTCCACTACCAATACCATGTATTATAACAATAAATTTGTTTTTCATTTTTATATTATCATTGATAAAATCATTAATGGCTACACGTGCGGTTTCACGATCAAAGCCATGCAAATCTAAACTAGGAAGATTATCTATAAATATAATATCATTTAAATTCATTATATACTGCTTCCATTTCTTCTTTCAAAGGAATTGAATTTCTAGTGCCTATTCTACTTACTGATATAGCCCCTGCATAATTAGCAAGTTGAAGCGCAAATTTAGGATCATATCCATTTGCTAAATAATACGTTAAAGCCCCATGAAATATGTCGCCAGCACCAGTAGAATCAACTGCTCTTAGTTTTACTGATTTAATTATTTCGTAATTATATAAGCAGCCTTTATCTTCTAAAGTTACAACTATTTCGTTTTTAAATATTTCTTTTAATTTTGTGTAAACATTTTTAATTGTTTCAAAATTATTATAATCTATTTCTAAATGAGTTACATTTTCCGCAAATTCTTTTGAACAAGCAACCCATTTAACCATTTTACACAATTCAACTACTTCAGCAGTATCCCTACCAGCATCGATTATACTTAAAGCATCTGGATATTTATTTAATATATCTTTACTCATTTCATATTCTTGACCATCAATTAATATAACATCTGGTTTGAAATTTAATTCAAATTTAGTCATTTCAATTTTTTTTGGTTTATAAGCAAAAGTAGTTCTAGAACCATTTTGTTTATTGGCTAAAACAAAACTAGAAGTTGTTTCATGGCCGTCTCTTAATTCTAAATAATCGGTATTTACATTTACTTTAGCAAATTCCTCTTTTATTTTATGACCATAAAAATCATTGCCAACGATACCTGCAAAATAAACATCACTACCCCAACTTCCTAACAAATAAGCAGCTGTACTAGCAGGACCACCACCACATTCAATTCTTTCTTGTACTCTATTTTTTGTATTTTCAACTGGATATTCATCCAATGGTAATGTTACATCATATGTAGCATGACCTAAACATAATATCTTCATTCTATCACCCACTTTAATTTTATCATTTTTTTATTATAAAGACAAGAAAAAATCCAATTAATTTGTCTCTTTTACAACTGCTGTAGCATTGTCATATTCGTGGGGTGTTTTTTTTCAAAAACGAATACTATTTGACTTAATTATATAATAATATTTATAAATAATTTTTATTTCAATTCATCTAACATCTTTTGTTTCAAATTATCTATATTAGCAAAAAACAAATTTGTTCCCCTCTTCTTTAAACCTAACATATTTTTAAACAAGCTTTTGATTTCATTTTGCAGGTTAGTTGGAACCTTTAATGGAATACCATCAACAGTATGTACATGATCTATATATTTTTCTAATATTGGAAATGCATTTTGAAGTAATATTGCAGCATCTTCATCTGCAATCTTTCTTATTATAATTGTATTGCAAAAACCATATTTTTCTTGTTTTTATCAATTATCTTTCTATATTTATCTATTTTAGAACTTATTGGTATAAACCACAAAATATCTTTATCTTTAATAGTAAAATAAGTTGGTCTCTTTTTACCCTTCTCATGATTTTGCATTAGATTTTCATCATTTACTATATCAAAGTATTCATCTTTTATATGATATAAATATCCTGTTTTAATTTCCATACGCACCATCTCCGTAAAAATTATATCATAAAACAAAAGAAAACTCCATCTTACGATGAAGTTATTCTACATTTTCAACCAGGATCATTTATTAGTCGCACCACCTGGAAGCGAAAAACATTGTCGCCTGGAATCACTTATTATTCGCACCATCCAGAAGCGAAAAACATTTTCACACTTTTCAGTGCAATATAAATATACTATATTTTTATGAAAATGTCAATTAGTATATTCTCTATTAGTATATTTCATTTTACTTTATTTATTACTTCTTAATATTTTCTATTTTATTAAATAAATCTATCCATTTAATTATTAATTTGTCAGATGGTTTCTTGTTTATTTGAATATATCTTCTCACAACTAAAACTTTCCATCTCTCTTCCAACTTATAATTACAATTTTCACAAAAAGATTATATTTTAACATATAAAAATGTAGGAAAATCAACAAAACTATTTACCAAATTCCTACATTTTATTTTACCATTTACATCTATAATACATATAAATAATTCCTTTCTTATTTTTAATTCTTCCAACAAAAAATAACCACCCTAACTATACTGCGACTATTTTCTAATCGTAATTTTATTTTCTTTGATAAAACTAATTACACTATTTTTTAACAAATATATTTTCAAAAGCATTAACTAATTCCTTTTACCCCAACAAAAAAGAACATTTCTGTTCTAATTTTTAATTGTTTTCACGCTTATGCATTCTAATTTTGGTGCTCCTTGACAACCGCTTGAGCAGCAGCAAGTCTAGCAATAGGTACTCTAAATGGAGAACAAGATACATAATTTAAGCCTACTCTATGACAGAATTCAACACTAGATGGTTCGCCACCATGTTCACCACATATACCTAAAGTAATATCAGGTCTAGTAGATTTTCCTTTACGAGCTGCCATTTCTACTAATTGACCAACGCCAGTTTGATCTAATTTAGTAAATGGATCGTTTTCAAATATTTTTTTATCATAGTAATCATTTAAAAATTTACCAGCATCATCTCTTGAGAACCCATAAGTCATTTGTGTTAAATCATTAGTACCAAAACTGAAGAATTCTGCTTGTTTTGCTATTTCATCAGCAGTTAAAGCCGCTCTTGGTATTTCGATCATCGTACCAATTTCATATTTCATTTTAACTTTATTTTCTTTTAATATTTTATCAGCTGTTTCAACAACTATTTTTTTTACATATTCTAACTCTTTAACATCACCAACTAATGGAATCATTATCTCAGGAACAACATTCATACCTTTTTTATTTACATTAATTGCTGCTTCAATAACAGCTCTAGTTTGCATTTTAGCAATTTCTGGATAAGTAACCGCTAATCTACAACCACGATGTCCCATCATTGGATTAAATTCTTTTAAAGCATCAATTCTATTTTGAATAGTCTCTAAACTAATATTTAAACTTTTAGCTAATGGTTCCATTTCTTCTTTGGTATGTGGTAAAAATTCATGTAGTGGTGGATCTAAATATCTAATGACAACTGGATCTCCTTCCATTGCTTCAAATAATTTTTCAAAATCATCTCGTTGATAAGGTAATATTTTATCTAATGCTTCTTCTCTTTGCTCTAAAGTATCCGCTAAAATCATTCTTCTAAAGTTAAAAATTCTATCAGTTTCAAAGAACATATGCTCTGTACGACATAATCCAATTCCCTCTGCTCCAAATTTTCTTGCTTGAATAGCATCCTTTGGAGTATCGGCATTTGCTCTAACTTTTAATTTTCTTGTTTCATCTGCCCATTTCATAAATGTTTCAAAGTCACCACTAATGCTTGCTTCAACAGTTTTAACTTTTTCACCATATACATTACCAGTAGATCCATCTATTGATAAATAATCGCCTTCTTTAAATACTAAACCTTCTTTAGTTTTTAAAGTTTTATTTTCTTCATCAATAATTAACTCCCCACAACCAGACACACAACATCTACCCATACCACGAGCAACAACTGCTGCATGTGAAGTCATTCCTCCTCTAATAGTTAAAATACCATT
>CALVYO010000106.1 GCA_944372275.1 uncultured Bacilli bacterium | reverse complement strand
AGTATAAATAAAAGATTGTATTTATCTAGACAAATTGCATTTAAACCTATCTCACAAAAAACTATCTTTGAAGAATATTCTAGAACTAATAAACATCATAAAGGTATCTACGGACTATATTTATATTATTGTTATTTACTAAAAGTTTTCCCAGAAAAACACCCTAAACAATATTTACCTTATTCAATAAGAAAAGAAGTAAAAAAATTAGATGAGTTTTCCCAGCAAATAAGATTTATGGCTAACAACAAAATTGAAACAAAAGAAGATTTAGATAACTTTATTAAAACCAACTATGAAGAATATAAAAATCTTATGGGCAAAAGAGAAAATCTTTGGAAACGATATCGTAGAGCAAAGACTGAAGAAGATAAATCTAAGATACTTGCTGAAATAAATGATATCCAACCCAAAATTAAAGAACTGCGTAAATATGATAAGTACTGTAAAACTATTGAGAAAAATTCTATAAATATACAAAATAATATTAATAATTTTGATAAAGAGATACAAAAAGAAAAAGACAATTCTAGGTCGAGATGACCAAATTGTCTTTTTTTTTACGCAATTTTATCAATAAATGGTTGTACTATTGTTACTAACTCATTTATATTTTCTGCCAAAGTAATGCCTGCACCTGTTAGTAATGCCGAATTTGTAAGAAAAGATTTTATATTATTAAATGCTTTTCTTAATCTTGCAGGTTTTTCAATAGAACATTGTAATTGCTCCTGTACTAATTCAATATCATCTAAAACATTATCTTTTTCATCTTTATCTATATCAACATTTTTTATAGTGTCTTTTATTGACTCGATTACATTAGCAATTTCTTCTAATGTATTGTGATTTATAACATTATCTGACTTAATAACACTATTGTCTTTAGCGTAATTTATTACACCTTGATTATTAGACATATCTATTCCCATTTTTTCCTCCTCAACCATTATCATCAATTTTGATAATTCATCTTGAATATAGTCAATTAATGGTTTAAATGCTAAATCTATAAAATTTTGTAAGTAATCAGTTATTTTTTTACTACCACAAGGAAAATCCATTGATAAACTATATAAAGATACATTGTTTTCAACTATATAACTTAAATAATCATACATTGCTTTAATATGCTTTTCTTCATCCAATGGTATATCTATATAACTTCTTCCAAATTCGTCTTTTCCGAAACAATCGTGGAAATCGTAATCAACTCCATCAATTTTATTTAATATAATATTCTTAATAGTTGATTCTTTTTCAATATAACTATAAAATCTTTGCAAAGGTATATCTTGATTTGTATATTCAGTTCTTAAAAAGTTACTTGCAACTCTTCTAAAATCCAAACTTATTTTTTTATATTCTTTAATATCTAACATATATCTATACCACAAAAAGCACAATAGACTTTTGTCTTTCCTAAATAATAATCTACCTTTACATGATTAGAACAATTTTTACATTCAAATATTTCTTCTGTTCCTTCTTTAGTTTTTAAGTCTTTTATTGATTGATTTTTTAATGGTTTATAAGTCATTTTTACATATTTATTATTATTTTTAGTAATTTTCTTAAAAGCTTTATTTATTTCATCAATCATATAATTCATAGCTATATTTTGAGTTTGTTCAATAACTTCTTTTGTATAGAAATTTGTTGGAACATCATTTAATCCACAATAAGGACAATACATTTCAGTATATACAGGATCGTCTTTTTGAACTTCACTTGCATTTAAACTGAAAGTTGATTTACAAAATGGACATTCATATGATACATAACCATCATCATCTGCTTCAATTTGAAATTTAAATTCTATATCTGCCATTGAAACCCTCCTAACATTATTTTATTACTTCTTAATTTTTACTTTTAAATATTCATTTAAATATTCAGTCCATTCTGGTGTGTTTTCTTCTTCGAATAAATGATATAAAATATCAACAATAATTTGGTGTCTTTCTTGAGCTTCTTGCTTTCCTGATTCAGTCATCATTAAGTCTTTTAATTTTAGTATTTTTTCAAATATATGACAAACACTACTATCAGCACACTTTCTTGTATATTTATCAGCAGTCATATCTTCAATAGGGAAAACATTTTTATCAAAAAATGGTTTCCCATTTTTCATACTGTATTTGTAAACTCTCAAAACTCCATTAACTCCTAGAGCATCACACATATCTGCATCTGATACAATTTTACCTTCAATAGTTGTTAGTCTAAAACCTTTTAATAGTTTGCTATAACCAATACATTTTAAAGAAGATAAAACTTGATTTTGAATATCGTTTGGAACATTTGCTTTATTCATAATACTTTTTGCATTAGTTAAGTTTTCAGCATTTTCTTCACCAAACAACTTATAATCATCAACATCGTGTAGTAATGCTATTAGTGCTACAACATCTTTATTTGCAGTTTCTTTTTGAGCAAATTTCAAAGATAACTCTAAAACTCTATCTATATGATCATTTCCATGTCCAGAATTGTCTTTATTTAATAATTCATATACTTGTTTTTTTACTTTTTCTATCATCTTTTCTCCTAAAATATTTAATTTAATTCATTTTATAATAATTAGTAACATCTGTACTTCTTCTATAAACATTACATATTTTTGATAATTCAGATATTATAATATCTTCATCCTTAATTGAATTATAAAACAATTCATTTTTATTTGAAAAATGTACTGTTTCATTCGTTATATTACCTGTAAAAATACTTCCTACAACGACATCTTTAATACTATAGTGTTCTATGTAACTTTTATATAAATCCAAATCTTTAACTGTTATATTTTCTAGAATTGGTTTCATATATAATATAACTGGAATATTTAAACTTTTTGACATTTCAAAAGTTTCAAATCTTTTTTCAATTGATTCTGTATTTTTTTCTATAACACTATGCTTAGAAATTGTTGTAGAACTAACAAAAACAATTAATTGTCCATAATATTTTATATAAGGAACTAATATAGCAAGTTCTTCGCTAGAAATTTTCTTCTTAGTAGATAGTTGAATTTGATTCCCTTTCTTCAAGAAATATTCAATTATTTTTAATGTTTCTTTTTTGTTGTGATTATCCCAACATTCAGAAAAGCAACCTAGAGTAATTAATGTATCTTTGGTTAGATTAAAATTGTTTTTTTCTATCATTTCTATTACATCATTTGCAGATATTGTTTTATAATTATTATCTTTATTACCATAACCTAGTTTAGGTAAATAACAATATAAGCATTCACCTGAACATCCTAAACTAGTATTAATAAACAGCCTTTTATTATCTTTAGCAAATAAATAACCATTATCTATCATGATAAGCCTCCTTAAACCTTACCAATATACATTTCAGTATGAAAGTCAAATCTTACATAATCATCAATTTGGTATTTGTTGAAAATTTCTATAATTCCTTTAATAAATTCATCATAATAAATTTCATCTTCTTTTGGTGCATATGATAAAGATTTAGATAAACCTATTAACATTTCTAAATTATACTGTTTTGAATGAATAAATGTATATGTATCATACATACCTTCCTTAAAAAAGTTCTTTCTATCATCAACATTTTTGTGTTGATACTTTCTACCTGTTAATTTTGTATTCCATTCACTTATATATTTAAAATATTTCTTACTAAATTCATTATTCTCATCTTCCCAATCATTCCATACTATTGCAAAATATCCATTAGGTTTTAATATTCTTTTTACTTCTTCTTTTATAGTAGTTTTATCAAACCAATGAAAACTTTGTACTGCAAATATAATGTCTGCAATATTACTAGGAAGTTTCGTATTTTCTGCACTATTATTAATAAAGGTTATATTATAGCAATCATTACAATATTCTTTTCCTTTATTTATCATATCTATATTAGGTTCTACATAGTAAATTTTATTACAATATGCGCTAGCTATTTTAGAAAACTTTCCTGTTCCAGCACCCAATTCAACTATATCTTTACTTTTTAAATTATAATCTTTAATTAGAAATTCAAATAACTCTTCAGGATAACTTGGTCTAAATTTAGAATAGTCTTCCTGTTTGCCAAAATAAAATTTTGTACTATCTATTATTTTTTTATAATCCATAATTATATTCCTCCAAGCATTTTGTTAAGTATATTATACAATAAATTACAAAAAAATCCCATACTCCCTTGAAAATATCTTGGAAAATGATATAATTTATTTATCAGAGAGATTTAATCAAATCTTATAGTCTTAATTTCGCATACGTGTATAGTTAAGGCTCCATTTGAATACAACTTACGGACTGTAAAAAGTTCGTAAGTTTTTATTTTATATAAATATTAAACTTTAATGTT
>CALVYO010000105.1 GCA_944372275.1 uncultured Bacilli bacterium | reverse complement strand
TGTATAATTATATATCAACTACCTTGTATTGTCAAGTACTGAATATTTAAAAATAGTATTATACATACTATTTAAATAAACTTAATACTTTAGTTTTAACTTTTTGTAATCTTCCATGACGATCTTGTTGTTTACAAATTTTATCAATTTTTTTATCCATTTCTTGTCTAAATTCTTCACAGGTTACTCCTGCCCTTATAACAGTTCCATCAGATAACATTACTCTTGTTCCTTTTTTTACTGTTATAAATTGAGAATTTTCCCCGCTACCAATCATTACTCTTACATATTCTTTATCTTTCATATATAAACCTCCTTTTTAAATATTTGGCAATTTTTTTGCCCAAATTTCTAAATCTTTAATACTTTTATTATGTTCTTCATCAATTTCAATTAATGATTTTAGTTCTATACCATTTGTATTTTTTAAAGCTTTTAAATTAAAAATCAGATGGCTTTCAGAATCATTATTTATTAATTTAAAATTTTTAGGTATATTGTTAAAATTATACTTCTCTTTAAAAATTATTAAAGTTGATTCATAATCTAATTGATCTATTACATTTTTAGTTTCTTCATTTATTATTAATAAATTTTTACTTTGTAAATTATAAATCAAATCAGTTATTAAAAATGGTCTAGATATTCTTGCTCTAGAACACATTTTAACATAATAACCTTTCTTATTTAAAATTGATATGATTTTTGCTAATTGACTATCAATAGCAATTAAATTACTATTTTCAACAATTTCAAATGTATTTTTATTCATAATTACATATTCCTTATTCATACAACCAACCTTAATTAATTATAATTTATCATAATGAGTCCACATTCTTAATATAAATATTTCCTTTTTTACTTCGTCTATTTCATAAACTAAACGATGTTGGTAACTTATTCTTCTAGAACAGCATCCTGTCAAATTACCTTTTAATTTTTCATAAGTAGGTGGTGTTTGATAGGGATTTATAGAAATCAAATCAAGTAACTCTTTTGCTTTATACTCAAGACCTGCTTGTTTTAATAATTTTTTGTCTTTATCTGCATATTTTGAAAATATTATTTTATATTCTACCATTCTTCACCTTTATTATAAACACTACATTTAGTTTTATCTTCTTTACGAGCATCTTCTATTGTATCAACAAAACCTGGTATAGAATTTAGATAAATTGTTTCTTCTATATCTCGCCAATCACTTTCAGATAATAAAACAGCATTTTCTCCCTTATTATTAATAATATTAATAGGATTGAATCCTTTATTTACATCAGATACTAATTGAAACAAATTTTGTCTTGCGTTTGTAATATTAATTGTATTCACATTAATCACCTCACATACATTATAGCGTACTTTTTAACGTACGTCAAGTTCTTATATTATTTTATGCAATTAATAATTAAAAATAACATTTTTTTAATTTTTTATTACAATATTTTTCACTAATAATATTATTAAACATCATAGCAAATGCATTAGCTATATTTTGATTTTTACTTCCACTCAAACAAAAACATATAGGACATACCTTAGCATTTCCAAACATCTTATTTGGATTATTATAAAATTGAATAATATAACTATCGTCTAGTTCTGTAATAGTTAATCTGTTCGCATTTTCATATTCTCCATAATCTTCACTTATCCAAATAAATTTGTTATCATTAATTATTTTATTATATGAATCATCATTAATTCTAATATCATTAAATAAATTTTTAAAATAAGCATATAAATCATTATCTTTACCTATAACAAATTTATTATCTTCATGATAATTATACATTACAAAATATAAATCAGCACCTTCAAAATTTATTTTCATTTCATCATTATCTTTTGATAATTTAATTATGTGTTTTTCGTTTTCAACGCAATATAATATTTTCATTTATTCTAACCTATGAAATTATTTTTTTAATAACAGGATTTTAGCCGCTTCATATTGTGGTGTAATAATTTGCTTCCCTTTATTTGATAATTTATTATAGCTTCTCATCAATTTTTTTAACACAAAGTCAGCACCATCATCAATACTTAATCCTTTTTCTACATAAACCATTCTAAGTAAAGATGGGACACTAAAAAAATGAGCCATTGCATCAGAATCAGCGACACACACTTCTTCAGGAGTTGTTTTATCTTTTAAAACACTACCTCTATGATTCAAAATACATTTTTTTATCAATTCTATTTTGTCAAAATCTAGCTCGTATTGATTTAATAACTTTTCAGCTATTTCAGCTCCAATGATGTGATGATTTTCAGTAAAATCTTTATTTGTTACTGACGCTATATCATGTAATAAAGAGGCTAAAGCTACTATTTCATAATCTGCACCATATTCACCACATATATCAATAGCAATTTTATACACTAATTCTATATGATGATCCCATGCACCTATACCATAAGCATTGCTTGGTAACATACATCTTTTTTTTACTTCATTATAAATTTCATTAATTACTTCTTCCATAAAACCCACCTATTTCTATCAATTTGGTGCACAGAAAGGGACTCGAACCCTCACGAATTACTTCACAAGCACCTCAAGCCTGCGTGTCTACCTATTCCACCATCTGTGCAAATAAAACTAGAAATTGTCTAGTTTTACTATCTAATATTTTCAATGTTAATCAATTTATCATCAATAAACACTAACTTAAATAATTCTGGGCAATCCCAATTTCCATCAAATACTAATTTATGATTAAAATATATTTCATTATTGCCTGTTTCAAAGTTAAATTTTATTTCACATATATTTTTAAAAAAAGCAGTAATAGCAGTTCCATGTGAAACTATGACAATATTTTTATTTCTATTAGATATAACTATTTCACTAATTACATCATTCATTCTTTTTTTTACTTCATTTAAACTTTCACCATTTAATAATTTATAGTTCCAATCTAATGATTGTTTACTATAAAAATTATCCGGTAATTCTTTCATAGACCTAACTCCAAATTTTCTTTCTCCTAATCTTTCATCAACATCTAAATTAATTTTATTATTTTCAGCAATATATTTTGCAGTACTCATTGCTCTAACATAATTAGAAGAAAAAATAGCATCAATATTTTGTAGTTCTTTTTTTTTGCTTATATCTTTTGCTAATTCTTCACCTAAAACACTTAAAATATTCTTTTCATTTTTTAATTGTTCAGTTTCATTTGCTTTATAATTACCAAGCAATTTTCTAAATGGTTGAGAATGCCTAATTAAATATATAGTTGTCATTTTAGTTTATTTTCCTTACTAAAAATTAATTTATTTTCAATACAATAAGGCACTACTTCATTTTTTAAAGTATTAGATAACAAATTCATATCATCATCTATACCAAACCACATAAATTTTTCTATTTCTGAAGATGTTTCTAATTCTCCTTCTAAAATTCCATCATATTTAAATATATGCATATGAATTTTTTTAGTTGGATCACTAGTGGCAATTTCAACAAAATCCATAACTGGCATAATCTTACTTTCATCAAATACAACTTTAGTACCTAATTCCTCATGACATTCTCTAATGGCTGCCTCTAATATTGTTTCTCCTTCTTCAACTGCACCGCCTACCATTTGAAAAGTCGGTCTTTTTCTTGGTTTATCAATCAATAATTTACCATCTTTAAAAAACATTGTTCCTACTACATTTAACATAATTATCATCCTTTCAAAGCTTTAAACATTTTGCGCCATAATTTATCTGAGGAATAATTTAATATTCCTACTTTATATATTTTTAAGCCATACTTAATTAATAAATAAATAACTACTATCATTAATCCCATCGAAATTAAAACATCAATAACAGTAAACTCACCCATTACTAATAAAGAAGGACTTAATATAGCAGATATAAAAGGTACATATCCTAAAATATTAATTATAATAGATCCTTTAAAACCACCTGCTATAATAGCTAAATAATAGCCTAATAAACTGATCAACATAATAGGAGTTTGTAATTGTTGAAAGTCTTCAGTGTTAGTAGTCATACTTGCTAAAATACCTGCTAATAAAGAATATCCAATAAAAGTTAAAATCATAAGGATTAAAACTAAAGGTATAATATATTTTAATGATGAAACAAATGATGGTGTAAATAATTCATTCATCATACCTGTAACTTGATTAAATACATCACTAATACCTGATACATCACCAAAGAAACTCCTAGATATAAATCCTAAAGCTCCATATAAGAATAACAAACCACCTTGAATTAAAATAAATAAATTGCCTGCAATACATTTACTAAAGAAATGAACTTGTGGTGATACATTACCAATTATTATTTCCATACCACGAGTTGTTTTTTCATCATT
>CALVYO010000104.1 GCA_944372275.1 uncultured Bacilli bacterium | reverse complement strand
ATTATAAAGTAAAATACACTAAAAAGAAAGTCTTTAGACTTTCGAATGAAAAATTTATTTTTCATTTTTCTTGTATATAAAATAAATTATGGAACAAAATATTATTGGTGATAAAAATGAATGAAAATAATGAATTATTAGAGTATATTTATCAAAATAGTGAAATGGGTAAATATACAATCGAAAAAATGATTTGTGAATTAAAAGGTAAAGATAATAAAATTATCAAAGATGCTGAAGATATATTAAAAAAGTATGAAATATTTTATAAAGATTTAAAAAAACAATTAAAAAAAGAAAGTGTCAAGCCAAAGGAAACTTCATTTTTTTCTAAAATGGGAGCTACTATGGGCATAAAAAAAGAGGTTATTAGTGATAATAGCGATGCTAGTATTGCTGATATGTTAATTAAAGGAATGTCAATGGGAGTATTAGATATTGAAAAAAAATTAAGTCAGTACGATGAAATAGCCAATAAAAAAACAATTAAATTAGCCGAAGATTTTTTAGAATTTCAGCAAGAATCCATTAGCAAATTAAAAAAATATTTATAATTTGCTATTTTTTTTAAATATGGTATAATGGAATTGATTTAGGAGTGGATTTAATGATTCAATTTATATATTATATTTTATTTATTATTTCATTAGCTTATGGCTTATATTTTTTTGTAACAGGTTTTTTTGGATTTAAAAATATTAATAAAAAACTATTAAAAAAACATAAACCAAAACATAAATTTGCGGTTTTAATCGCATCGAGAAATGAAGAGGGAGTAATAGAACATTTAGTAAAAAGTTTATTACAACAAGATTATCCAAAAGACTTATATGATGTTTATGTTATTCCAAATAATTGTACTGATGACACAGAAAAAGTAGCTAAAAAAGCCGGAGCAGAAATTGTTAAATGTACAGTACCAACTAAATCTAAAGGTGATGTTTTAAAATTTACTTTAGAAAAATTCTCTAAAAGGAAAGATATTGATGCTTATGTTGTATTTGATGCTGATAATGTTGTTCATCCAGAATTTTTGTCAAGAATGAATGATGCTTTGTGTGAAGGATATAAAGTTGCTCAAGGATTTAGAGATAGTAAAAATCCTGGTGATAACTGGATAAGTGGTAGTTATTCAATATTTTATTGGATTCAAAACTTCTTTTTTAGTAAAGCACGTATGCAAATGGGTGGATCTGCTAGTATAAATGGTACTGGATTTATGTTTAAAAAAGAAATAGTAGATGAATATGGATTTAATACTTATACTTTAACCGAAGATGTAGAATTTACTGCACAATGTGCTTTAAGAGGTATTAAAGTTATGTTTGTTGAAGATGCTATAACATATGATGAGCAACCAACTGAATTTAAAGTTTCTTGGAAACAAAGAAAAAGATGGTCATTAGGTAATATTCAATGTTTTAGAAGATATAGTAAAGATTTATTTAGAACATATAGTAAAACAGGTTTTCTACCTTGTTGGGATATGTTACTATCTTTTATGGCTCCTTATATTCAAGTTTTAGCCACTATTTTAACATTCGTTTTAATTTTATTTAAAATATTTAATATTGAGTTATATGATGTTTTCTCATATATGTATGCTTATGGATTATTATTTTTCTTATTAACTTATATAGGAAACGTTATTATAAATTTATTTGTTGTAAAATATAATCAAAAAAATGTAAAAGAAATAATGTCTGGTATTTTATTATTCTCTTTATTTATGTTAACTTGGGTACCAATTAATTTTATTTGTTTATTTAAAAAAGATATGAGCTGGGAACCAATAAAACATAAAAGAGGTATGGGGATAGACGAAGTAAATAAATAATTTATTAAAAAAAATCCAAAATAAAAATGGTGAAGTATTATGAAAAAAATAATATTATTAATCATTTTTATTTTTTTGTTTAATTTAAATTATAGTGAAAATATAGTGACAACTTTTAAAGAAAATAATTTAAATAATTTTTATATTTTAGAATTTCCTAATAATAATTTATCTACTAATAATTTTTTAAATTATTTTAGTGATGTTCAAGTTATTTGGATAGAATTTAATACAAAATATGATATAAAAAAAAGATATGTTTATAAAGATATTGATGAAGTAAAAAATAAATATATTGATGAATTAAATAAAAATAATTATAAGATGGATGCAATAAATATGTTTGTTTCTGGTATTGTTATAAATAAAATTAAAGTTTATAGTAATATTAATAAAATTAATAACTTAAATATTGAAAATATGATAGTCAATAATTAAAAAAAATGATATAATTAGATAGGTGATATGATGATAATTAAAGATATTAATGTTAATTATATCGATTATGGTCAAAAGGACAATCCTATTGTTTTACTTCATGGGTGGGGGCAAAATATTCAAATGATGAAAGGTCTTGGCGATCAATTTAGTTTTACTAATAGAATAATAATAGTTGATTTACCAGGATATGGTCAAAGTGATGAACCAAAAACAGTATGGAATGTTGATGATTATGTAGATTGTATAAAAGAATTATTAGAAAGTTTAAATGTTTCTAATCCAATTATTATTGGTCATTCATTTGGTGGTAAAATTGGATTATTATATGCAACTAAATATAATGTTAAAAAATTAATTTGTTTAGCTAGTCCTTATAAAAAAAGTTCTAAAGATAAATCATTAAAGGTTAAAATGCTTAAAACAGCAAAAAAAATACCTGTTTTAAATAAATTAGAGGGATTTGCTAAAAAACATATTGGTTCTACGGATTATAAAAATGCAAGTGATATGATGCGAAAGATTTTAGTTGAAACAGTTAATTATGACATAACCGCTCAATTATGTAAAATAAAATGTCCTACATTATTAATATGGGGAACGATGGATAAAGCAGTAAGTATTAATGATGCTTATCAATTAGAAAAATTGATATCTAATTGTGGTTTGGTAACATATGAAGGTTGCTCACATTATGCTTATTTAGAAAGATTTGATCAAACAATAAGAGTTTTAAAAAGTTTTTTAGGAGATGATAGTAATGAAAATTAAAGTTGGAGTCATATTTGGTGGACCTACAGTCGAACACGAAGTTAGTATTATTTCAGCAATTCAAGCAATAGAACATTTAAATAAAGAAAAGTATGATATATATCCAATATATATATCTAAAGATAGAACATGGTATACTGGCAAAATGTTAGCCGATATCGATATATATCGCGATTTTGATACATTAAAAAGATATGCTAAAAAAGTTGTTTTATATAATCATAAAGGTTTATTTAGATTACAAGCATTGAATTTATTTAGAACAATTGTTGCAGATTTAGATATCATTTTACCTATTGTTCATGGTAATAATATGGAAGACGGTACTTTACAAGGATATTTAGAGTTAGTAGGAGTTCCTTATGTAGGAAGTAATGTATTAGGTTCTAGTTTGGGTCAAGATAAAGTTGTTATGAAACAAGTTTTTGAAAGTCTAGATTTACCAATTGTCGAATATACATATTTTTATGATAATGAATATTTTTTAGATAAAGAACAAATATTAAAGGATATTAAAAAAATTGGATATCCCGTTATTGTTAAACCAGCAACATTAGGTAGTAGTGTCGGTATTACTTATGTTAAAGATAGTGAAGGTATTGAAAATGCTATTATGGATGCTATAACATATGATAATAAAATAGTTGTCGAAAAAGCAGTAGAAAATTTAGTTGAAGTAAATTGTAGTGTTTTGGGTAATTATGAAAATCAACAAGCAAGTGTTTTAGAAGAAGTAATGAGTACTAAAGAATTTTTAACTTATCAAGATAAATATTTAAATGGTGCTAAAGGAAAATTTGGTTCTAAAAGTTCTAAAGGAATGGCTAGTGCTAGTAGATTAATACCTGCTAGATTAGATGAAAAAACAACAGATAGAGTTAAAGAAATTGCTAAAGAAGCATTTAAAGCACTAAATTTAAGTGGAATTTGTCGTATTGATTTTTTAATTGATAGTAAAAATAATAAAATTTATATTAATGAACCAAACACAATACCAGGTAGTTTATCATTTTATCTATGGGAGAAAACAGATAAAAGTTACGAACAATTATTAGATGAAATGATTACTTTAGCAATTAAACAATATAAGAAAAAACATGAAAAAACAATATCATTTGATACTAACATATTAAGTAATTATAATGGTGTTAAAGGCAAATTAAAATAACGAGATTAATCGTTATTTTTATTTATACGAAAAAAAGAACTTAATTACAAGTTCTTTTATTAATGCATCTTTGGTGACCAGTACGGGATTCGGACCCGTGAATGCTGCCGTGAAAGGGCAGTGTGTTAAGCCACTTCACCAACTGGCCAATGGCGCCTCAAGTAGGACTC
>CALVYO010000103.1 GCA_944372275.1 uncultured Bacilli bacterium | reverse complement strand
GCTTTTTGAATTAATATTTCTGTTCTTGTATCAACACTACTAGTTGCTTCATCTAATATTAATACTTTAGGATTAGCCAAAATAGCACGAGCAATTGTAAGTAATTGTTTTTGACCTTGAGAAACGTTATTTGTTTCTTCATTTAATTCCATATTATATGAATCTGGTAATGTTTGAATAAAATGATGTACATGAGCCTTTTTAGCAGCTTCGATTACTTCATCATCCGTAGCATCTAATTTACCATATCTTAAGTTTTCCATAATAGTTCCTGAAAATAACCACGTATCTTGTAAAACCATACCAAATATATGTCTTAAATCACTTCTTTTAAAATCATTAACATTAACACCATCAATTAATATTTCACCTGAATTAACATTATAAAAACGCATTAACAATTTAACCATTGTTGTTTTACCGGCACCTGTTGGACCTACTATAGCAATCTTTTGACCTTTTTTAACATCAGCACTAAAGTCTTTGATAATAATTTGATCATCATTATAACCAAATCTAACGTGATTAAATTTAACATTTCCTAAAATATTACCAACTTCACGTGGATTAGAAACTTCTTTTTCTTCTTTTTCTTCTAAAAATTCAAATACTCTTTCACTTGCGGCAATCATAGCTTGAATCATATTAGATACTTGAGCAATTTGGGCAATTGGATTAGCAAAGTTTTTAGTATAAGAAATAAATGATTGAATATTACCCACTGTAATTTTACCTAATATTGTAAAATATCCACCTAATATAGCAATACATACATATCCTAGATTACCAATAAAATTCATAATTGGGTGCATCATTCCAGAAAAAAATTGACTTTTCCATCCAACACTACTTAAATATTTATTATCTTTTTCAAATTCTTTTAATACTTTTTCTTCAGCATTAAATACTTTGATAACATTTTGTCCTGAAAACATTTCTTCTATTTTGCCATTAACGTGACCTAAATATTCTTGTTGTTTAGCAAAATATTTTTGGCTGTGTTTAACGATAAACAACGTAATTAATGAAGCAATCGGTAAAATTAATAATGCCACTATTGTCATTGTAACGTTAATTGATAACATCATTATTAAGATACCAATTAAAGTCGTAATAGATGTTACAATTTGCGTTGCACTTTGATTTAAACTTTGACTCATTGTATCGATATCGTTGGTTATAATAGATAAAACTTCGCCGTGAGTCTTTTTATCAAAATAAGCCATAGGTAATTTATTTATTTTAATTGATACTTTTTTTCTTAATTGATAAGTATATTTTTGACTTATACCCGTCATAATAAAGCCTTGAATATACGAAAATATCGCGCTTATAATGTATAAAATAATCAAAAATGTCAATATTTGAGCAACCTTATTAAAATCAATTCCTGCTCCACCAGATAATTTACTTACTATTCCATTAAATAATTCGGTTGTCGCATTACCTAATATTTTAGGTCCGACTATTGAAAATATTGTACTAGCAACAGCAAATATAAAAATTACAATCAACTGAATTTTATATCTACTCATACTTTTAATTAATTTTTTTAGTGTTCCTTTGAAATCTTTGGCTTTTTCAACACTAATCGCACCAGGTCCTCTATTCATTTTCTAATTCCTCCTTTGATAATTGGGAATAAGCTATTTCTTTATAAATATCACAATTTTTTAATAAGTCTTTATGTTTACCAATACCAACAACGTGGCCTTTATCTAATACGATAATTTGGTCTGCATTCATAACTGTACTTATTCTTTGCGCTACTATAAAGATAGTTGAATCTTTAGTAACTTTGCTTAATTCTTTTCTTAATTTAGCATCTGTTTTATAATCTAATGCGGAAAAACTATCATCAAATATATATATTTCTGGATTAATAGCAATAGCTCTAGCAATACTTAATCTTTGTCTTTGACCACCTGATACATTAGTACCACCTTGTGATATAGCACTATCATATTTATCTTTTTTATCGATAATAAATTCTTCTGCTTGACTTATTTGGGCAGCTTTTTTAATTACTTCTTCATCTTTTTTGTGTAATCCAAACGCTATATTTGATTCAATTGTTCCACTAAATAAAATTCCTTTTTGTGGTACATAACCAATTTTACTTCTTAATTCTTTAATATTAGCGTCTCTTATATCGATACCATCGATCAATATTTTACCGCCCGTAACATCGAAAAATCTTGGAATTAAATTAATTAAAGTTGACTTACCTGAACCAGTTGAACCAATAAAAGCGGTTGTTGTTCCTTTGGTTGCTTTAAAACTGATATTTTGTAATACATCTTCTTCGGCATCAGGATATCTAAAATAAACATCTTTAAATTCAACTGTACCTTTTAAATTATTATTAAATTTTAAGCATTTATCTTTTTGTTTAATCGATGTATCTTTATCTAATACTTCACCAATTCTTTCCATTGAAACAAATGCTCGAGGAACCATAATTGATACCATTGATATCATTAAGAAAGACATAATTATTTGCATTGTATAAGTAATAAATGCTAATAAAGTTCCTACTTGAATAGTACCGGCATCTATCTTACTAGCTCCTATCCAAACAATTAAAACACTAACGCCATTCATAACAAACATCATCGTTGGCATCATAATCGTCATAGTTCGGTTGACAAATAAATTTACTTTCATTAAATCTTTATTGGCTTTATCAAAACGTTCTTCTTCGTGTTTTTCTGTTCCAAATGCTCTTATAACTGGTATACCAATTAAAATTTCACGAGCAACTAAATTTACTCTATCTACTAATTTTTGAACAATTTTAAATTTAGGCATAGCCAATGAAAATAAAATAATTACTAAACTTATGATAACTAAAACGGCTAAACCGATGATCCAACTCATTTCGTTACCGCTTACTTTAGTTAAAGCGCCAATACCCATAATTGGGGCAAATAAAACAATACGTAATAACATTACAATCAACATTTGTACTTGTTGAATATCATTTGTACTTCGAGTAATTAATGATGCAGTTGAAAAACTTTCAAATTCTTTATTTGAATATGTCATAACCTTATTAACTACTTGACTTCTTAAATCGCGGCTAAAGAATGCAGCAATTCTACTTGATAAAAATACTGTTACAACTGTTAATAAAGCCGCTGTTAAGGCTAAGGTTAACATTTTTAATCCTGTTTTAGCAATATAACTCATTTGAATATTAGAAACATCTATTCCTATTTCTGTATATTCACCTTTAATATAAACAGTAGCCATTTGTTCTAATAAACTAACTTTTTCACTTGAATAGTTTTCTTTTAATTTATTTAAAAATTCATTATGTGTAACACTATCCATATTTTTTAAAACATCAAAAATTGTCATACCTTCTGGAATATTTAATTCTGGTATTTCTGTTGTATTATTTGAAAAATTATATACCATTATAATTGGTAAAGTCATAATATCATTTAAATCATCTTTACCTGTTAAAATATATAAATTTTCATCTTTTAATAATGGATATTCATCTAAATATTCACTATCATCATTAGTTATTAAAGTATAATTATTATTAATTATATTTTTATCTTCTTCATCGACAAATAGTAATATTTTTTCATATTCACTTTCTCTAATAGCATCAGGAACTGAAGATTCAATACCGCTTTGTTGAATACCAATGTTTACTATATCTGAAGTATAACCTGGCAAACTTAAATCACACATTGCTTGCATAAATAACAATATAAATACTATTATTATTTGCAAACTATACTTTCTTAAAGTTTTTAAAACATGTTTCATTTTATTCCTCCTTGTAAATTATTAAATATTTTTTTTAATACATCTTGAAAAGTATTTAATTCTTCTTTTGATATGCCTGCTACTAATTCTTTTTCCAATTGTCTAGCCTCTTTTTTCATTTCTTTCATCAATGAAATACTTTTTTCTGTCAAATAAATTTCCTTATTTCTGGCATCTTTTAGACTAACTGTTCTTTTAATAAAATCTTTATTTTCTAATCTATTTAGGATACCATTGACAGTTGGATTGGTTAAATCAAATTTTTTTTCGATATCTCTTTGATTAACAACATCTTTATTTTTATATAAATAAATTAAGATACTTGCTTGACTATTAGTCAAATCAATTTTTTCTAATTTTTTATTCATATTTTTTTCCATTATTTGAAAAATCTTTTTAAAACAAAGACCGATATCTTGTTCCATAATATCATCTCCTATTATATAGCACGCTATATAATTATATGTGATTATATAAAAATTGTCAACCTGTTTTTGACTAATTAAAAAAAATATGATATATTTTAAAAAATTATGCAATAAAATTAATTCTTGATGTGTTATTATAATGAGAGGAGTAAAAAAATGGAAGTTAGTAACTACTTAGAAAGAATCGCTTTAAACGATATTGAAGCATTTAATGAAC
>CALVYO010000102.1 GCA_944372275.1 uncultured Bacilli bacterium | reverse complement strand
GGCTCTTTGCTAGAGATTACCAGATTAGGAGTTTCACCCAATTATATATTAAGCACCGAACTGGCGCACCCTTATAACAAAATAAATTCATTAGAAATATTTAGTTACGATAAAAAAGAAAATTATAAATTAGATAATATTTTTATGACTGATATTTTACCATTCGGAGTTGATAATACATATTTTAATACAATGATATTTATTGTTAGTGAAGATTTATATGATGAATTAATATTTGATAATAATTATGCATTAGAAATGTATTTATTAGCCGATAATTATGATGAATTTGATAAATTATTAGATAAAGAAAGTAAACAAAATATTATTCCTGATGATGTAAGTATTTATGCAATTAATATTAAAAAAGAAATGCAATTATTATCTAATATAGTTTTTGTTATTAAATTATTATTATATGGTTTTATTAGTTTAGTAACTTTAATAGGAGTAACTAGTGTTATAAATACTATTAATACTAGTATCGCTTTAAGAAAAAAAGAATTTGCCGTATTAAGAAGTATTGGTCTAACTCCTCGTGGATTTAATAAAATGATGTTATTTGAATGTTTATTATTTGGATTAAAATCATTATTATATGGTTTACCAGTATCATTTATAATTATCTATTTATTCCATTTATCATTTAATGGTATAGTAACATTTGATAATATATTAATACCTTATGGAAGTATATTAATAGCTATATTCGGTGTATTTATTATAGTTTTAATAAGTATGTGGTATGCTACTATAAGGATTAAAAAAGAAAATATTTTAGAAGCAATAAGAGAAGAAAATATATAAAAAATTAAGAATATTAAAAGATAAAGATTATGATAAATATATTAAATCATTAAGTAGTTATTATGGTTATTTTAAAATACAGAAATATTAATTGATTATTAAATAAAAATATTATATAATATTATTACTCGAGGTGATTTAAAATGAATGAAATACAAACTGAAAAAGGTTTATTAAAATTGAGTAGAAATTTAGGTGTAATAGCTACTTCTTCTTTTGTTTTAATGGGTGCGGGTATTGCAAGTGGTGTTTTAACGTCGCAAGAACCTGCTGTAAGGTATTTTGCAGGGGCATTGATGATTGGTAATGCTTTAATATCTGGTAAAATGACTTATGATAATAATAAACAATTAAAAAAACTAAAGTAATCTTTAGTTTGTATCCATTAATGTTTTAGTGCATAATCTTAATAAAATTAATAAAATAATTATGGGTGATAAAACAAGAAATAAAATAGTTGAAATGGTTAAACCAATACCAATAATACTAATATTTTTCATTTTATCACCTCATTTCTATTAAGAATTATACCACTAAATAATAGTATTGACAAGATTTATAAATGTGATACAATATATTTAATATTTGTTTGAAAGAGTATATATATTGATTAAATAGAGAGCTGATGTTTGGTGGAAATCAGTTAAGAAGTATATAGAAAGACAGCAAACTAAAAAATAATCGGTTAATCCCGTTAAAGATTTAAGAGCATAGAATTCTATGAAATAAGGTGGCACCGCGATATTTCGTCCTTATATTTATAGAATTTTTTTAATTAAGGAGGAAATATGAAAGTAAATAATAGTACAGATTTTAATATTAAAAATGTAGGCGAAGTTGTAACTTTATATGGTTGGGTTGCTAAAAAAAGAAATTTAGGTGGTTTAATATTTATTGATTTAAGAGATAGAAGTGGTATTATTCAATTAGTTGTTAAACCAGATAATAAATATTATGATTTAGCGGAATCATTAAAAAACGAGTATGTTATTAAAGTAGTAGGAGAAATAACAGAAAGAGAAAGTAAAAATAAAAATTTATTAACTGGTGATATTGAAGTTATAATTAATGAATTAGAAATATTAAATACAAGTATTGATTTACCATTTAATTTAAATGATACGACCGCTTTAGAAGATACAAGATTAAAATATAGATATTTAGATTTAAGAAGAAGTGAATTAAAGGAAAAATTAGAAGCAAGACATAAAATTACTTTTGCTATTAGAGAGTACTTAAATAAACAAAATTTTTTAGAAATTGAAACACCAATTTTATGTAAGAGTACTCCTGAAGGGGCAAGAGATTATTTAGTTCCATCTAGAATATTTAATGGTAAATTTTATGCTTTACCTCAATCACCACAAATATTTAAACAATTATTAATGGTCGGCGGTATGGAAAGATATTTTCAAATTGCTAAGTGTTTTAGAGATGAAGATTTAAGAGCAGATCGACAACCAGAATTTACTCAAGTTGATATGGAAATGAGTTTTGTAACTGAAGATGATGTTATGAATTTAACAGAAGGTTTAATTGCTTATATTTTTAAACAAGTAAAAAATATTGATCTTAAATTGCCTTTAAAAAGAATGAAATATGATGATGCTATTGAATATTATGGTTCTGATAAACCTGATTTAAGATTTGATATGAAGATTAATGATATAACTGATATTTTTAAAAATACAGAATTTAGTATTTTTAAAGATGTAATTAATAATAAAGGAATTATTAATTGTTTAGTTGTTAAAAATAGTGCTGATAAATTTTCTAGAAAAGATATTGATAAATTAACTGATTTTGTTAAAACATATAAAGCAAAAGGGTTATCCTATTTAAAAATTGATATCGAAATTAGTGGAAGCATTGCTAAAGTTATTACTGAAGAAGAATTGAATAATTTAAAATCTAAATTAAATTTAGAAAACAATGATTTAGTTTTAATAGTTTCTGATAAAAAATCAATTGTTAAACAAGCATTAGGTGCTTTAAGATTAAATTTAGGGAAAAAATTAAATTTAATAAGTGACAATTATGAATTGTTATGGGTTGTTGATTTTCCATCTTTTGAATATAGTGAAGAAGAAAATAGATATGTTGCTTGTCATCATCCTTTTACTGCTCCTAAAGATAGTGATGTTGATAAATTATTAAATGATAAGGCTAATTGTTATTCTAAGGCTTATGATATTGTTATTAATGGTTATGAAGCAGGTGGGGGAAGTATTAGAATTCACAATCAAGATGTTCAAAAGAAAATGTTTGAAGCATTAGAGTTAACCGAAGAACAAATTAAAGAAAAATTTGGATTCTTTGTTGAAGCGTTAAAATATGGAACACCTCCACATGGTGGTTTAGCGTTAGGCTTAGATAGATTAGTAATGTTGTTAACTAATACAGAAAACATAAGAGATGTTATTGCATTCCCTAAAACTGCGAGTGCTAATGATTTGATGAGTGAATGTCCAAATGTCGTCGATGAAAAACAACTAAAAGAATTAGGTATAAAAATAGATAAAAATTGCTAAAAAAAGCAATTTTTTTTGAAATCAAGCAGGAATTCACTATATTTTTGTCGTATATAACTAATAGGAGGTGATAAAGATAAAAAAGTTTTATACTGCTAAATACGAACCAGTGTTTATGTATGCTGCAGTTAAAAAAGAATTTTTAAAGGCTATTTTAGAACCTATTTTAGAAAAAGAAATAATTGATTTAGAAATATTAAATCCGAATTTAATTCAAGATTATTTTAGATTACGTGGTCAAAGATTAGATTTATTAGTTAGTACAAAAGATGAAATAATCAATGTTGAATTAAATACCAATTATAGTGAAGAAGTAAAGATAAGAAATCTACATTATATCTTTAAAATAGCAAGTGAACTTACTGAAAGAGGAAATAAATATAAAATAGGTCATCCGATAGTTCAGGTAAATCTAAATTTTTATAATAGTAAATATGAAAAAAGTGTCTATACATTATATGATAAAATAAATAAAATAGAATTAACAGATTACATTAGAATATGTAATATAGGTATAGACAAATATATAAAAAACTATTATAATAATGGTAAGAAGTTTACCAAAGGTGAAGAAGCATTAATAATGTTAGATATGGAGCAACAAGGATTAGAAGAATTATCGGAAAAGAGTGAGATAGTGAAAAATTTTAAAAAAGAAGTAATCAAAGCAAATAATGATAAGTTGGTAATAGACTGGATAAGTAAAGAAGAAGAACAAAAACAATATGAAGAAGTAATGTATGAAAAAGGTCATAATCAAGGCCTAGAAGAAGGTCTCACTCAAGGTAAAGATGAAGGCTCTAAACAAACTAAAATTGAAGTTGCTAAAGAATTATTGAAATTAAATATGGATTTAGAGTCAATATGTAGAGTAACTAAATTAACTAAAGAAGAAATAGAAAGTTTAAGAAATTAAAATTTTTTTGATAAAAAAAAGGAAATCACCAACTTTTGGCTAATATAACTAATAGGAGGTGATTTAAATAAAAAAGTTCTATACGGCAAAGTATGAACCGATATTTATGAGAACAGTAGTTAAACCAAATATTTTAAAACCATTACTAGAACATATTTTAGAAAAAGAAATAATAGAATTAGAAATATTA
>CALVYO010000101.1 GCA_944372275.1 uncultured Bacilli bacterium | reverse complement strand
ATACCTTTATTTCACGTGCTTGTTTTATCTGTTCTCTTTACAATTTTGGACTTTAATTGAGTTTCGCAAGATGTCTAATATTAAACTTTTTTCACCTATAGGCTCAATTTTGCCTTTAAATAATGATGTAGTTGCTATTTTTTTACCTAATAAAACTAAATTTATAAGATCCTCATTATCAACAGCAAATTTCCATTTATCCATATCTTTATAACACCTCAAGGATATTATACCATTTTATTATTAAAACTAAATATAATATCTATCGTTTTATCTTGATAGATATAGATTTTTTCTACTAAATTAACAATTAATTCTCTTGTTGGATTTTCTAATGATAAAAATTTATCAATATATTTTTCTATCTTTTTATTATCTATTTTATTCGATGCTAAATTTTCATTTTTAAGATTATCAATATTTGATTTGTTATTTTCTATTTCATGCTTTAGATTTTTACTAACTCTTATATATTGTTCTTCATCAATAATACCCTTTAACATATTCATATAATTTTTATCCAAAGTTTCAGTTAATTTATTATTTGCAAATTCTAAACTTTCTATTTGCTTTTTTATTTTTAAAGTATTATCTATGAAGCTTATATTACCAATAGATTCTTTTACCTTATTTCTATCTAAATACTTTTTGCAAACTCCTTTTATATTATCTAAAATAATTCTTTCTAGATTTTCATAATTGTTTGTATGAGTTGTGCAAAAATGATATTTAGAATATGTTCTGTAATAATCACAAGTGGTATAACTTCTACCTGTTTTATTTTGGTATCTAATTGTTATTCTGTGTTTACAATCTCCACAATATAAAAGCCCATCTAATAAATAAAATCTTTTTTTATCAGGTCTTTTAACATTTTTAGGTAGTAAAGTTTGTACATAATTAAATTTATCTCTATCAATAATTGCCTCATGGGTATTCTCAACTATAATATAGTCATTGGGGTTATTTTTAACCGTCTTTTTAAGTTTATAATTAATCTTTTTAGTTTTACCTTGAACTGTATCTCCCACATAAATTCTATTAGTTAAAATTGCTTTAATAGTTGTATCGACCCATACACCATATTCTTGGCTTATACAATTTGTATTTGTGCACTTTTTATTCCACACATAATTGTAATAAGATGCTGGAGTTTTAATTTTTCTTTCTGTAAGATATTGTGCTATATAATGATAGGTATTACCTTTTAGTGCTAAATCAAATATCAATTTAACAGTATCTGATTGTTCAACATTCACTACTAAATGATTTTTATTTGTTGGATCTTTCATATAACCAAAAGGACATCTACCAGATACATATAATCCTTCTTTCATTCTAGAATGTAAACTGGTTTTAACTTTTTTAGAAATATCTTTAGCATACATATCATTCATTATTGCTTTAAAAGGCGCTATGTCATTATTAGTATTATCTACAAATGTATCTATACCATCATTAATAGCAATATATCTAACATTTTTATTTGGAAAATACTTTTCTATTAATTCGCCTGTACCTATATAATCTCTACCTAACCTAGACATATCTTTCGTAATAATCATATTAATTCTTCCAGATTCGATATCCTTAATCATTCTTTTAAATGATGGTCTCTCAAAATTAGTACCAGTAAATCCATCATCAACATACTCATCTATTAAATTATAATTATTTTCCTTAATATATTGATTAAGCAAACTTCTTTGACTAATAATACTATCTGATTCAATGTTTCCATCATCTCTTGATAATCTTATATAAATTCCTACTTTAAAACTACTATTCCCCATCATTAATTACTACTCCCTTCACTTTGGGAATAATGAGTATGATTGAATGTTAGCTTCTTTTTTATAAAATTGCAAGTCTCATTTATTTTTTTACTTATTTCTATTTTTAATACTTCAGTTATTGTTTCGTTTAAAGATTTTTCATTTTCTTTAAACTTTAAATTAACTTTGTATTTAACCATAGAGTTTAATACCTCCAATAAATTCTATGGCTTTAATTTTTGTTTTAGTAATATTATTTCGTATGTCTAAAACATACCTAACAATATTACTTACTATCATAAACCTCTATTAATTTAAAAAACATTATATTCATCACCTAATCCTTTCATTTTTATAAACTTATTTATTTTTTCTTGTATCTATTATATCTATATATCCAATTTCTAATAGTTCTACCATTAATTTAGTTATGGAAATATTATAGAATTTTGCAAGTAATTTAATTCGCTCAAATAACTCCTCTGGTAAATATAAATTAAATCTTCTCATACACATCATCTCCTTTGCATGATGCATATTACCTCCACTAAAAAAAAGAGTCAAGTCATAAAGCATAGAAAGTTTTGTCTATTCATCCTAAAAGCATTGATGATTAATCAAATTATGGAACAGCAGGATAAGAAGATGGTACATATATATTCACTTTTCCTTATAAAATAAGGATTTCTATATGCACCATTCTTATTTCGTACTTACGAAATTAATCCTACTTTATAGGATGATATGTAGGATAATCTCAGTAACAACAATAATTTATAGTGCAAAAAATCATCCTAGTTTCTAGTTTTCACTAAATTTTATAGGATGATTAATTTTTACTGATTATTAGTTTTTAATTTTAAAGTTTTCACAAATCTATCTGTTAATGCCGGTTTTGCAAACTGTTCTTCTAATACTAAAACACTATTTTTATATCTGTTATATGCTGCCTCATAGTTTCCTTGTTCAATTTGCTCAACACAATAATTTACTATAGCATCATATATGTAATTATAAATAACATCTGCTTTTTCGTCTTTGTTAATATTTTCAACAATTATCGGTGCTACCTCATAATAATGTTTTATATCTTCTTCTGAAACAAATTTATCTCTAAACCTTCTTAGCACTGTTAATTCATGACAATTATCATCAAATGATTTACTCATATATCTCATACATGCTGTTGTTAAATAGCATTGTGTATCGGTCGTTTCCTTATCACCATCTGTTGTATCAACAATTGTTCCTTTTCCAGTATCACTGTCATAATTTATATGAATAGAACCATGATCAGAATTTTCCGCTGGACAACTATCATATATATCAATGTGCTCTCTCCCATATTTATCTGTAGATGTTCTGATTTCTACACCTTCATCATTAGTATAATGTCCATATTGATCTCTTCCCATTTTAGTTACTCCTTTCATCGTTTATAGTTTTAATAATTACCTCATACCTAATTAAAATATCATCTGATAACATTGATTCCATTCCTATTTGTCTATTAAATATTAATTCATCTCTTATTTTATCTAATAAATTATGTATTTTTAGTGAATCATCATGAGTAATTATATCTAGATTCTTATTTTCATAATAATAATTAACCCACTTTAATAACTCATTTAGTACCATTTCATAATCATCTTTTACTGTTTTTAGCGAATCCAAACTAATAGCGATTCTTATATTACCAATAATATTTGCAAAATCACTAACCAATTTTCTATTAATCATATATTCACCTATTTTTGAATTGATTTCCTTTCTTACGAATTATTATAAGCTTTTTTTCTAAGAAGTCAAACTATTTGTTTCGTTTCGTTTTTAGAGTTATCCATCAATGCTAATAATACTCATTATTCCCCATAAAAATTATATCCCCTCGTACCACAGTATAATAAGAGCCTTCACTATCAGAACTAGTAGCAGGAATCTTTAAAATTTGACCAATTTGTAGAGCGTCACTCGTTAAATTGTTCGCTTTTCGTAAAGCATCAACCGTAACTCCAAACCGATTGGCGATACTCCATAAACTATCCCCTCGAACCACAGTATAAGTTGTGACCCCTTCTGGCGGAACATAAGTAACTCCCGCATATTGAGCAATCGCTCGCACCACAGCTTCCACATAATCAAGCAAATTATTTTGAAGCTTTACCCGATCATTGGCATTATCAATAAAACCATACTCAACTAATAAAGACTGCATAGGAGAAGTCTCCCGAATAATATAATAATAATCTTTACTAGGATCTTCTGGTAACCGTCGTTGATAATATTTTCGCATAATCTGTCCTTCTTGCCCAATAGCTTCTAAAATATCTTCTGCCAATGCCGAACTATTCCGAAGAGCATAAATAACTTCAGCACCTTCTCCTCCTCGCGATGGTCAAAGTGTAATTATTTTTTATTTTTTCTTTCATATTTTTTTCTAATATAAAATCTTTTTATATCAATACTATATGTGGTATTCGCAAAACTAAGCTCGGCAGAATTTTTTACATATATAATCTTCCCTACATATTGTTTATATGTATCCATAACTATTAGTAAATAATAAACAGTATTTAATAACATTATTGTATCTATCTTTCTATTTGAAAAATATTTTCCATGTTGACTTGGATTTCTTCTAACTTTTTTATTTGTTTTAATTTTAATTCTTTTATTAAAATCAATAGATTCATATATTATATTAATAT
>CALVYO010000100.1 GCA_944372275.1 uncultured Bacilli bacterium | reverse complement strand
CATAAATATTACCTCCTTATGTTAATTATACATTAACTTTATATTAATTTCAAGTAAATATTAACAAATAATTAAAAAAGTTGTAAAATAGAAAATATAATGATATAATTATGTTAACAATTTGATTACGGAGGTTTATATGATAATAGGTGAAAGATTAAAAGAAGCTAGATTAGCTAAAAAAATGTCACAAGAAACATTAGGTAAAATGTTAGGAGTATCAAAAGTTTCAATATGTGGTTACGAAACAGGAACACGTACACCAAATATGAGTAACTTCTTAAAATTAATTGAAATATTAGATCTAGATGCTAAATATGTATTAGGTATGGATGTTAAAGTAATTAATGAAGATAATGAAGAATATCCAGTAAAATTAGCTAAAACTGATATTCAAATAATTGAAGAATTAAAGAAAAATCGTGAATTATATAATATGTTTTGTTCTAATCCAAAAAGAACAGTTGAAAGAATTAAGAGTAAATTAAATTTAAAATAATTACTCTTTTATTTTTAAAGTATTTGGGGTATAATACTATTAGGAGAGAATACTATGTATAGAAAAAAACAAAAAGAAAAAAGAAATAAAATAATAGTTATATGTGTATTAATTTTTTGTTTAATAACAGGATTTATTATTAATGTAGTAATGACAGATAGAAACTTAACAATATTTGAAAAAACTATTAAAGACAGTATTTTAACTGTTCAAAAAATATTAGCTTTCCCAATTGATTTTGTTGCCAATAAAATAAGTGAAAATAATGAAAAAAATAAAATGTATGAAAAATATATAGAATTAGAAAATCAAGTAAAAGAAAATGAAAAATATAAAGTAGAAAACGAAGAATTAAAAAAACAGCTTTCTGATATGAAAGAATTATTAAACATAAATGACACAATAGCAGAATATACTTATTTAAATGCGAATGTAATAAATAGAAATTTAGATTATTGGAATGATACTTTAATTATAAATAAAGGCGAACATGATGGTATTACTAAAGATATGCCAGTTGTAATAGGAACTAATTTAATAGGTAAGGTAATCAGTACAACAACGTTTAATAGTACAGTGAGATTAATTACAGCTACCGATGTTGTTGATAAAATATCAGTAAAAATTAAAAATGGTGATGATTATATTTATGGAATATTAAACGGTTATAATAAAGAAAATGATACTTATACAATTGAAGGTATATCACAAAATGCAAAAATAGAAAATGGATCAATTGTAACCACGACAGGAATGGGGGATATATTTCCTGCTGGAATAGTAATAGGAAAAATAACTGGAATAAACACTGATACATTTGATTTATCTAATGTTTTAGAAATGAAATCTGATGTAAATTTTGATAATATAAATTACGTTACAGTATTAAGGAGAAATATATGATTGTTTTAATATCAATAATATCTTTTTTCTTAGATGGAATACTGTCACGATATATTTTACTAAATAGTTTATTTTTACCATTATTTACAATAGTTTCATTAGTTATTATTTACCCATATTTTAACAATGATAATTTCCGTTATTTTAAATTTATAGCAATAATAGGATTATTATATGATATTGCTTATTTTAATACTTTGTTTTATAACTTCTTTATATTTATAGCATTAGGATTTATTATTGGATTAATCAATTATTTATTATCTAATAATATATATACTAATATATTAATGACAGTTGCAAGTATAACTGCATATCGAATAATAACTTTTTTAATCACGATTATTTTTAAAACATCATATTCATTATCTGAATTATTACAAAGCATATATAGTTCATTAATATTAAATATAATTTATTGTTTAATAATTTATGTGATAACTGAAATTTATAGCAAGAAAAATAAAATTTTAAGAAGCAAGTAGTTGACATATTAACTAATTATGTGATATTATTAAAAGCGACGTAATCCGCTGATAAAATTATTATGATTATAGTTTGAAAAAGGAGAGTGACATCGTGAATTTAATAGACAAAATTACTGAAAAACAAATTCGTAACGATATTCCTGAATTTAGAGTTGGGGATACAATCAAAGTAAACGTTAAAATTGTTGAAGGTAAAAGAGAAAGAATTCAAGCGTTTGAAGGACTAGTAATGGCTATTCAAGGAAGTGGCGTTAGCAAAAACTTTATAGTTCGTAAAGTATCTGGTGGCGTTGGCGTAGAAAGAACATTCCCAATTAATAGTCCAGTTATCGATTCAATCGAAGTTGTAAGAACAGGACGCGTTAGACGTGCTAAATTAAATTACATTAGAACAATGAATAAACAACCAAAGATTAAAGAACGTCGTGCAAAAGAAACAAAATAGTTTCTTTTTTTCATATTTTGATATATAATATTATAAGGTGATTAACATTGAAAATAATAAAAGAGGCAATGCCATATATCATAATCCTTATAGCAGTTATTTTAATAAGAACATTTATTGTAACACCTGTTATTGTATCAGGGACATCGATGAATAATACACTAAAAGATGGCGAAATATTGCTATTAAATAAATTTGATAAAAAATATGAACGATACGATATTGTCGTATTTGATTATGAAGATTCAAAATTAGTAAAAAGAATAATTGGCTTACCAGGTGAAACAGTCGAATATAAAGATGGAATATTATATATAAATGGTGAAGAAGCAGAAGATAACTTTGCTTCAATCACCAAAAATTATAAATTAAACCAAACGATACCAGAAGGATATTATTTTGTAATGGGAGATAATAGAAATAATTCAAGCGATAGTCGAATAATTGGTTTAATAAGTGAAAAAGAAATAAATGGAACGACAACATTTAGTCTATGGCCAATTAAATTTGTAAAGTAAGCATTCTTACTTTTTTTGTGGTATAATAAGTAAAGGTGATTTTTATGAATGGCGTTTTAGGCGGTTTTAAGAATATGTTAAGAAGATGGCGAATAAATTTAAAAAACAAAAAGAAAAAAGAAAAACAAACTAAAATTACAAAATACCCAAGATTAACATCTTTTATTTATAGCGCCATAGCAATTATTTATTCACCATTTGGATATATGTTTTCAAAAAGCAATAGACAAGCAAGTACCGAACAACCAAAATTATATAAAAAAATAGAAAAAATAAATTTAAAATTAGATGACGTAATAATAGGCAATAAAGAAAATATAAAATCAATAAAAAAAGAAATTGAAACAATAAAAAAAGAAATAGATATTCCAATGACAACTGAAAGTAAAAATTATTTCAATTCAAAAATAAAAGAATTGGAAATAAAAACAAAATTTATTGAAAATCCAACTAAAATCACGCCAATTGAGGCCAAAGTTATAAGTGAATCATTAGAAAAAAATATAAAAAAAATAAATAAACCAAAAAAAGTAAATAAAGAATTAATAAAACAATTACCTATATCATTAGTAGTTACGAAAGAATTATTATCTGAAAAAAAAGAACCACCAAAAAATAAACCCCAAACTAAAGTAATAAAAAATACAAATTTCATAAAAGAAGCAAATAAAGAAATAAAAGATGTCACTACTAAAATAAAAGAAATCGAAATAAAAATACCTAATATTAAACAATATAATCATTATTACGATTTAGAAAATGATTTAAAATATTTAAGAAAAAGATTAGAGATATTAAAAGAGCAATATGAGCAAATAAAAGATAAAATAATCATTGATATTGAACTTGATAAATATGAATTATATAAAAGCCCTAAAAAAATTGTTGAAACATTAGAATTAATCGATAACGATTTAAAACTGATTGAAAATAAAAAACAAGAATTACTAACAAAAAAAGAAATAAAACCAAAAGAACAAAAAACACAAGAAAAAAAACAAGAACAAAAACAGAAGAAAGAACAAAAAAAACAAGAAGTAGATGATGTCATTAAAGCCCAACAATTAGTTTTAAATAATATTATTAACCAAAATAAATACTTTGATGAGTATATGAAAAAAATGCTTAAATCGACTAATAAAAAGCATACTATTCTAACGTCATTATCTAATTTTTCTAACATTATTTTAAATTTTACAGTATCATTATTACCAATTTCATTATTTAAAAATAAATTATTTGGAACTTTAGTAAGTAGCATTATGATCAATAATTCTATTAAAACAATGCGTAGAATGTTAAATCCAAAATTAAAAATAAACTACCAACTTTTTATTGATAACTATAATGATAGTAAATCTATTCTTCGAGATACATATGATATGTGTATTAACTCATTAGATGAATTGAACGAATTAAAAAATGAATTATCGCTTTATAACTCAAATGAGATAGAACAATTGTTATTTAAAATTGAATTAATAGAAAATAATATAAAAAATCAAATGAAAGCGTTAAACATAAAAAAAGAAACTGTTGAAAAAGTATATATAAAAATAAATAAAGAAATAAATTAAAAAGACAACTATATATAAGTCAAGTATCAATTGATAAATTTTATGAAAAAGTTTGAAAATAAAAATTTATTAGATTA
>CALVYO010000099.1 GCA_944372275.1 uncultured Bacilli bacterium | reverse complement strand
TATTATAAAGTAAAATACACTAAAAAGAAAGTCTTTAGACTTTCGAATGAAAAATTTATTTTTCATTTTTCTTGTATTAATATTTGATTTATAATATAATATTAATTAGGTGATAAATGTGAGGATACCTAATCACGTAGGCATTATAGTAGATGGTAATGGAAGATGGGCTGTCAAAAGGGGAAAAAAAAGAAGTGAAGGTCATTTGGCGGGTTCTAAAAATTTAGATAATCTATGTCAATATGTATTTGATAAAGGAATTAAAGTATTAAGTTTGTATGTTTTTTCAACTGAAAATTTTAAAAGAAGTGATGAAGAAGTTAATTATTTAATGGATTTATTTGTTAAAAAATTTAAAAATGATTTTAAAATTTTTAGTAAAAAAGACATAAGAATAGTTTTTTCTGGAAGAAGAGAACCGTTAAAAAAAGAAATATTAGATATTATTGATGATATTACATGTAAAACAAAAGACAACAAAAGTGGTATATTGAATTTTTGTTTAAATTATGGTTCTCATGCAGAAATAGTTGATGCATGTAAAAAAATAAATTTAGATGTTGTAAATAATAATCTAAATATAGATATAATAGATGAAAAAATTTTTAAAAAATATTTATATAACGATTTACCTGATTTAGATTTATTAATAAGAACTGGTGGAGAATTAAGGTTAAGTAATTTTATGTTATGGCAATCTGCATATGCTGAATTTTATTTTACTGATGTTCTGTTTCCTGATTTTAATAGTAATGAATTTGATAAAGCATTATTAAGTTATAGCAATCGAGATCGAAGATTTGGAGGAATTAATTATGAAAAAAAGAATAATTAGTGCAATTGTTGCCTTGATAATTGCTATTCCTTTAGTTTATAAAGGTGGCATTCCATTTTATTTTTTAGCGGTAATAATTGCTCTTTTAGCTTTTAAAGAAATATTAGATTTGTTAGTTAAAAATTATTGGAATAGATTAGTTTGTTATGTATGTTATTTATTTTTATTAGGTACGTGCATTAATGAAAATAGTTTAGATAAAATATTAGATTTTAAAGTATTAGGTATTATTTTATTAATATATGGTTGCTTGTTATTAAGAAATCATAAAAGTAAAGATTTTAATGTTGAAAAATGTTTTTATTTAATTGGGGCAACTATTTTATTAGATTTAAGTTTTGCTACTTTAATAATTTTACGTAATATGAGTTTATTATATTTTGTTTATTTATTTTTGATTACAATTATGACTGATACTTTTGCGCAATCGACAGGAATGTTATTTGGCAAACACAAAATTAATGAAATTTCGCCTAACAAAACTTGGGAAGGATGCTTAGGTGGGGTGTTCTTTGGTGTTTTAATTAGTTCATTATTTTATTTATTCTTTATCAATCAAGATATAAATGTATTTTTATTAATATTTGTATCATTGATTTTATCAGTAATTGGGCAATTAGGAGATTTATTCTTTTCACAAATCAAAAGAAATTATAAAATTAAAGATTTTTCTAATATAATGCCGGGTCATGGTGGTATATTAGATAGATTCGATAGTGTTATATTTGCATCTTTAATTTTTATCTATCTTATTAATTTTTTATAGGAGGTATTATGACATTAATATATTTTATTTTAGTATTAAGTATTACAATATTTATTCACGAATTAGGTCATTTTATATTTGCTAAAAGGGCTGGTATTTATGTATATGAATTTTGTATTGGAATGGGACCTAGAATATTTATGTTTAAAAGAAAAAATGATGAAACTGAATATGGTATAAGGTTATTTCCAATCGGTGGTTTTTGTGCAATGGCTGGTGAAGGAATCGAAGATGATGAAGATGTACCAAAAGATAAAAAATTGCAATCAAAAACTTGGTTACAACGCTTTTTAACTATCGTAGCAGGTGTTATGTTTAATTTTATTTTAGCGTTAGTTATTTTGATAGTTATTGGTTTTATTAATGGTAATCCTAACAATAAACCAATCATATCACAAGTTCCTATAGATAGTCCTAGTTATAAAGCAGGATTACAAGCTGGGGATATAATAAAAACGTTAAATGGAACAAAAATTAATACGATTGATCGATTATTGATCGAATATCAAATGGAATATGGCAAAACATTAGAATTAGAAGTATTAAGAGATGGTAAAATAGAAAAAATAAGTATTGTTCCAGTCGAAAATGAAGGTACTTATTCTTATGGTTTTTCATTGGATTCAACAGTTAGATATGGTTTTTTTGAAGGTATAAAATATGGTTTTAGTAAATTTTTTAGTTTAATTGAACAAATGTTTTTAGTAATAACTTATTTGATTACAGGAAAACTTAGTTTATCTAATTTATCAGGACCAGTTGGAATTTATAATATTGTCGGAGAATCAGCTAAAGCAGGATTAATTAATTTAGTTTATTTAACTGGTTATTTGAGCATCAATGTTGGTTTTATTAATTTGTTACCAATACCAGCGTTTGATGGTGGTAGAATATTATTTTTAATTATTGAAAAAATAAGAAGAAAACCCGTAAATATTAAAGTGGAAAATACAATTCATGCGGTGGGACTTGCTTTACTTATGGTTTTAATGGTCGTAATAACTTATAATGATATCGTAAGGTTTATAATAAAATGATAACGATTAGTTGTTGTAAACATTACGATAAAATAGTAAATTTTTTATATTTAGAAAACGATATTGTTTCTAAGTTATTAATTGATTATTATCAAGAATATGTTTTTAATATTAAAAGTGAGAAAAGCAAAATAAAAGTTGATGAAATTATGAATTTGTATACCGATAAAGAAGATTTTTACAAATATGTTCAAATAAAAATGAAAGACGATATATATGATAATTATGAACGTGTAATTAGAAAATTAATTAAAACTTATAATGAATATGAAAGTGATAAATTAAAGAAAATTAACAATACGAGGTGGTTATAATGTTAAAAGTAGAGGGAGTAACAAAATATTATGGTGATTTTAAAGCAGTAGATAATTTATCTTTTGAAGTAAAACCAGGAGAAATATTTGGTTTGTTAGGTGTTAATGGTGCAGGTAAAACAACAACATTTAGAATGATTATGGGATTACTTGATATCACTAAAGGTAATATTACTTTAAATGGTAAAAAAATAGATTATGATATTACTGATAAAATTGGTTTTTTAACTGAAGAAAGAAGTTTGTTAACTAAGTTAACAGTTAAAGAACAATGTATCTTCTATGGTGTTTTAAAAGGAATGAAAGAAGAAGATATAATTAAAAGAACTAAAGAATTATTAGAAAAATTTGAAATACCAGAATACTTAGATAAAAAAATAAAAGAATTATCCAAAGGTAATCAACAAAAAGTACAATTTATAACAGCAATTTTAAATGAACCAGAATTATTAATATTAGATGAACCGTTTAGTGGCTTAGATCCATTTAATGTTGAATTATTCAAAAAAGAAATCGTTGAAATGTCTAAAAAAGGTAGTATGATTATCTTTTCATCACATCGAATGGAACACGTTGAATTGTTCTGTAAAAAATTAGTAGTTTTATTAAATGGTAAATCAGTTTTATCAGGTGAACTTAAGAAAATAAAAGAACAATATCGTAAGAAAAATATTTTAGTTAAAGGTGATATCGATGTTGAAAAAGTTGAAAAAATTGCCGGCGTTGTAGCAATTACTAAAAAAGCTGATGAATATGAAATAAAAATTGAGAATCAAGATATAGTTAAAGATGTATTTAAATACGTTAGTAAATGTGATAATATAACTAAGTTTTCAGTTGAAGAACCATCTTTAAATGAAATATTTGTAGCAAAAGTAGGTGAATCATATGAAAAATAAATTAAAATTTTTAATTAATATGAGTTTAAAAAGAAAGATTAAAACTAAATGGTTTGTTTTAGCTAATTTCTTTTTAGCTATTTTAATAGTAGGTGTTGCTAATATCGATCATATTATTACTTTCTTTGGTGGTGATTTTGATAAAACTACGAAGATTTATGTTATCGATAATACTAATACTTATGATATATTTAAGGCTAGTATCGATGCGGGGTTTAAATTAACAGATGATAGTAAGTACGAAATAATTAAATATGATAAAACGCAAGAAGAAATAACCGAAGAAATTAAAAATAATGAAGAAGAAAAAGATTCAATTGCTTTAGTTTTTGATTATGATGAAGAAAATATTATTAAAGTTTCAATGATAACTCACGGTTTTGTTGATACTTTAAATATGACTTTAATTAATAGTGCTGTTAATTCTGTTAAAACTTATTTAGCAGTTGAGAAATTTGAAATAAGTGAAGATGAATTATTAGCCTTAAATACACCAGTTACTATTGAAAGAACAGTTTTAGATGAAGAAAAAGATTCTGCTGAAGAAAATATGGAAATGATTATGAGCGCTGTTTTTCCAGTAATTATATTACCATTTTTTATGTTAGTAATATTTTTAGTCCAAATGATTGGTGCAGAAGTAAATGATGAAAAAACAACTCGTGGTATGGAAATAATAATTGGTAATGTATCACCACAAGTTCATTTCTTTAGTAAATG
>CALVYO010000098.1 GCA_944372275.1 uncultured Bacilli bacterium | reverse complement strand
ATAAACGAAGTAAAGACACACCTTGCCGATAAAGTGGCAATGTGAGGCAAATATGGGTGTAAGGCTATATAGTTCGTCTAACGTTCGCAATGTCAACAACAATGGCATCACGGGCAACAATAGTCCTTCGAATAGTAACGGCGTTCGCGCAGATTCCTTTTAAACTGAGATTTATATGACTAAGGTTGTATAAAGAGAGCGCTTGTTACAAGCTTTATTCCCTAGGTATAAAACCTAAAAAAATTGGTGATAAGCAACTGTTTAAAAGTGGTTTAGTAGAGAAATCGAAAAATCGCTTTTTCTTTGTATTAAAATATGATATAATAAAACAAAAAGAAATAGAATTAAATAGGTGATTAAATTGAAAAAAGTTGTTGTATTAGGTGGAGGAACAGGTTTATCTACCTTATTACGAGGTTTAAAACAATTTCCTATCGATATAACTGCTATAGTTACTGTATCCGATGATGGAAGAAGTACAGGTAAATTAAGGCAAGAATTCAATGTTCCAGCAGTAGGAGATATAAGACAGGTAATAGTGGCTTTATCTGAAACAGAACCATTAGTTCAAAAATTATTGAACTATAGATTTAAAACTACTAGTGATTTAAATGGACACGCTTTAGGGAATTTATTACTAACAGGATTAATAAATGTTGCTGGTAATTTATCTACGAGTATTGAATCATTAGGAAAAATATTAAATTTAAAAGGTAAAGTTTTACCTTTAACTGAGGATAATGTTGTATTAATGGCCGAGATGGAAGATGGTAAAATAATTGAAGGGGAACATAATATAACTGAATATGAAAAAAATATAAAAAATATATTTTATAAAGAAGAACCTAAAGTTTTAGATGAAGTTATATATGAAATAGAACACGCTGATTTAATTATATTAAGTATGGGTAGTTTATTTACTAGTTTATTACCTAATTTAATATGTAAAGAAGTAATAACTGCTATTGATAATAGTAAGGCTAAAGTAATGTATGTATGTAATATGATGACACAACCAGGGGAAACTGATGATTATAAAGCAAGTGATCATGTTAAAGTTATCAATAGTTATTTAGGTAATAAAAAAGTATCATCTATTATTGTAAATAATGGTAGAATATCAAAGAAAATAAAAGATAAATATGCTACTTTAGAGCAAAAAGATCAAGTATTATATGATAAAAATAATTTAAAGGATTTAAATTTACAAATTATATATGATAATTTTGTTAAGATTGAAGATGAAGTTTTAAGACATAATGTTGCTAAATTAGGTTTTCATGTTTATTCTTATTTATTAAAGGAGGAATAAATATGTCTTTTACTAGTACAGTAAAGAATGAAGTAAGTAAGTTAGAAATAAATGAAATAGAAAAGATTGCGGAATTATCAGCTATTTTATCAAATGGAGCAGTATTAGAAAATAATAATATTAAAATAACAACTGAAAATGCTAGTGTATCAAGAAGAATATTTAGTTTAATAAAGGATATTTATAAAGTTATACCTAATATTATTGTAAGAAGGAGTTTAAATTTTAATAAAAAATATTTATATATTTTAAGTATAAAAAAAGTAGAAGAAATTGATAAAATACCTAAAGATTATATAATTGATGATGATGAATCAAAAAGGGCTTATTTAAGGGGTTTATTTTTAATGACTGGTTCGATTAATGATCCGAAAACATCGAGATATCATTTAGAATTTTTGGTTAGTGATAAGGATTATGCTTATTTTGTATGTAATTTATTAAATAAATATAATTTAAATAGTAAGGTATTAAAAAGAGAAACTAAGTATATGATATATATTAAAGAAGCGGAAAAAATAAGTGATTTTTTAAGGATAATTAATGCTTATAATGCGGTTATGTATTATGAAGACATAAGAATATATAGAGATCATAAAAATATGACTAACAGGTTAAATAATTGTGAACAGGCTAATGTTGATAAAATAATTGAAACTGCTAATAAGCAAGTTAAAGATATTGAAATTATAAATAAAGTTGGTTTAGATTTATTAGATGAGAAAGAACAAGTAGTTGCTTTATATCGATTAAAGTATAAGGATGTGTCACTACTTGAATTAAGTGAAATAATTTCAATGGAAACAGGTAAGAAAATCACTAAATCAGGACTTTATCACAGATTCAAAAAAATAAGTGAATTAGCCGACAAATTGAAAGAGAAAATGTAATTTCTCTTTTTATTATTTTAATTTTATAGTATAATTAGTATGGGTGATTTTATGGAACAAATCTTTAATTCTTTAACGCAACTTATAAAAGAACACAATAATATATTAATTATGACACATAAAAATCCTGATTTTGATGGTATGGGATCAGCTTTGGGATTACAACAAATTATATATAGTTTTAAAAAAGAAAGTTATATTTGTATGAATAATAGTGAATTAAATAATTCATTAAAAAAAAGTTATAATTTAATTAAAGAAAATAATTTATATTTTAATTATGTAAAAAAATCAAATGTTGATAAATTAATTGATGAAAATACTTTATTAATTATTTTAGATACGCATAAAAAAGAAATGACAGAGATGCCGGAATTAATCGATAAAGTAAACAATGTTGTAGTAATTGATCATCATATTAAAAATAAAGATTATATAAAAGATTATAAGTTAAGTTATATCAATGAAAGTTTATCTAGTACAGTTGAATTTATGGCAAATTACATTAAATATTTAAACAAAAAAATAGATTCTTTATTTGCTACATTTATGTTGGTTGGTTTAGAAATAGATACTAATAATTTTAGATTAAAGACAACTGATAAAACTTATGAAGCGGCGGCTTACTTAATTCAATTAGGAGCAGACAACATTTTAAAACAAGAATTACTACAGGAAAATAAAGATAGTTATGTTAAAAGGCAAAAATTAATAGAAAAAAGTTTTATGATAAATAAGAATATGACTTTGTGTATATTAGACAATAAAATATATGAAAATAAAGACTTAGCCTCAATTGCCGAAGAGTTATTGCAATTTGAAAAAGTTGAAGCATCATTTGTTATTGGAAGAATAGCTAAAGATATAATTGGGATAAGTGCTAGGTCAATTGGAAAAATTAATGTAGAAGAAATAATGGCTAAATTAGGTGGCGGTGGTCATTATACGGAAGCAGCTACCCAAATAAAAGAAAAAACAATTATCGAAGTAGAAAGACTTTTGATTGATACGATCAAGGAGGAAAAATGAAAGTAATTTTTATTAAAGATTTAAAAGGACAAGGTAAAAAAGGTGAAATAAAAGAAGTAAAAGATGGGTATGGCACATTTTTAATCAAAAATAATATTGCTAATATTGCTAGCGAATCTAATTTAAAACATTATAATACATTAAAAAGTAAACAAGAATTAGAAGAAAATTTATATATTAAAGAATGTGAAAAATTAAAAGAACAATTAGAAAAATTAAAAATAAACATTAAGGTTAAAGTAGGAGCTCAAGATAGAGTTTTTGGTAGTGTTAGTACAAAACAAATTGTTACGGAATTAAAAAAACTTAATTTTGATGTTGATAAAAATAAGATTAAAATTGATGGATCATTATCTAGTTTAGGAACACATATCGTAAAAATTGAATTACACAAAAAAGTAATTGCTGATTTAAAAATTAATTTAGTAAAGTAGGTGATTTATGCAAGAAAAAACTATACCTCATAGTATTGAAGCCGAACAAGCGGTCTTAGGATCGATGTTTTTAACTAAATATGCTTTACAAAAAGGTATTGAAAGTTTAAATGAAAATCTATTTTATTTAGATAGTCATAGTAAAATATTTGCAGTTATTAGAGATTTAGCGGAAGTAAATAAACCAATCGATATTATGACGGTAAGTGAAGAATTAAAAAAGAAAAATTGGTTAAATACGATTGGTGGTATCGAATATTTAACAACTGTTGCAAGAAGTGTACCTACTGCTGCTAATATTGATGAGTATATTAAAATAGTAGAAGAAAAGGCTATTTTAAGAAGGTTAATCGATGAAGCAACTAATATAGTAACTGATGCCTATAATTCAACTAATAGTATCAATGATATATTAGATAATGCGGAAAATAAAATATTAAATGTTGTTAAGACAAGAAAAGGGACAGAGTTTAGAAGTATTCAAGATGTATTATTTAAAACACAAGCAGATTTAGAGAAAATATCTAAAAATAAAGGTGAAATGACTGGTATTTCAACAGGTTTTTATAAATTAGATAAAATAACTTCTGGATTACATGCTAATGAATTAATAATTATTGCCGCCCGTCCTGGTATGGGTAAAACTGCTTTTGCTCTAAATTTGGCTACTAATATTGCCATGAATGGAAAAACAGTTGCATTATTTAATATGGAAATGAGTGCCGAACAATTAGTAATGAGAATGCTTGCTTCAGTTGGTCAAATTTTTGGTGATAAATTAAAAAGTGGCAATTTAAAAAATGATGATTGGAAAAGAATTAATGAAGCAATTAGTAGATTAGCCGAAACTAAAATGTATATTGATGATACTTCTGGTATGACAATTAGTGAAATAAGGGCAAAGTGTCGAAGACTTGCTTCGATGAAAGATGGATTAGATGTAATAATTATCGATTATTTACAATTAATTCAAGGATCAGATCGATATAAGGGTAA
>CALVYO010000097.1 GCA_944372275.1 uncultured Bacilli bacterium | reverse complement strand
GATAGTGTGTCAATCGATGATAACTTTTTAGATTAAGGAGGAATATAAATGGCTGAATTTTATCGTAAAAAGAAAAAAGTATGCCAAATGTGTGCTGGTAAAGATGTTGATTATAAAGATGTTGAAACTATTAAAAGATATATCAGTAACGAAAAAGGTAAAATATTACCTCGTAGAATTACTGGAGCATGTGCAAAACATCAAAGACATATTGCTAATGAAATTAAAAAAGCACGTTTTATGGCTTTAATACCATTTACAAAATAGTAAATGGTTTTTTTCTTAAAAATATGTTAGAATATGATTAGGGGGTTATTATGAATGAAAGATATTATTTAGATTTGAAAGTAAAAAAATTTGTTAAACCAGATAAATATATTGATGTAAAACTATTTGTTAGACCGGATAGATATATTAATGTAAAAAAAGAATTGATTGATTTTTTAGACAAGGAAAAACATTTATGTACTAAAGCATTTGCTAAAAGAGTAATGTTTTCTCATGAAATAAAAGCAAATAATCAAATTGAAGGTTACGGCGACGACATTGAAGTAATTAAACAGGTAATTGAAAACACAAACAATATTAAGGATATACAAAGAAGACAGAGGATATTAAATTTATATCATGGTTATAATTATATTTTAAGAACTAAAGAGATAAATAAAGACACATTAAGAAAATTATATTCTATTTTGAGTAAAGATTTATTAGACTCAAGAGATTCAAATAGAATGGGCGAATATTATAGAGAAGCACCAGTTTATATATTAAAAAAAGGAAGATTAGATATCGAGCCATATCAAGGAATAAATTATGAAAAAATTGATGAATTTATGGATAAATATTTTGAATTTCTAAATAATCCGATAGAAGGAGATATAACTGATGAGTATATTAAAAGCCAAATATTACACTATTATTTTGTTTATATTCATCCTTATTTTGACGTTAATGGACGGACTAGTAGAACAGTAAGTATGTGGTACTTACTTAACCAAAAAAGTTTTCCTTATATAATTTTTAATCGTGGCATAAGTTTTAAAGATTGTGAATATACCAAAGTTATAGAGGATGTTAGAAAATATTGTGATTTATCATATTTTATTGATTATATGTTATCGACAGTAAAGATTGAATTAGAGAAAGAATATGTTATGCAACAACAAGCTAATTTAGCAAATTCTAAATTTACCGGATTAGATTATCAAACTTTATTATATTTTTTAACATTAAATGGTTTAAAAACAGTTTTAGATTTTACTAATTTATATAATAAATTTAATGATAAAAAGAGTGTAAAAGAAATATATGAAACAATGATTGTACCTTTATTAGATAAAGAAGTTTTAGATATTGAGAGAACGACTAAAAAGAATATGTTTTGTGATAATAGTAATATGGTATTAAAATTAAGGAATAAAGATCAGATAGATTATGATAAGGTTAAAAGATTAATTTTGTGAGGTGAATAATATGATTTATACAGGTAGTTATAATAACTGTTTAAAAGGAAATAAAGTTTCAATTTCTGGAGATAGAGGAAAAAATGTTGGTTATCAAGGGTTATGTTTTCCTCCTTTAGCGCCTAAACTATCATTTTGGAAAGAATGGCATAATAATATTGGAAAAATAAGCGAAGAAGAAAATAATTATTTTTATATTAAAAATTACTATGATTTGGTTTTAAAAAAACTTGATGCTAAAGAAATATTTAAATTATTTAATAATGAAACTATATTTCTTTGTTATGAAGAAAATAATCAATTTTGTCATCGCCATATTGTTGCTTATTGGTTAGAAAAAGAATTAGGGATAACTGTATCAGAAATTAAAACAGACAAATTTGGCAATGTTACTATTTTAGAAAGACCAAAATGGATAAAAGAAATGTTAGATAAAGTAATGAAAGAACAAGAAAAGAAATTTGTAAAAAAAATTGAAGGTGTATAAATATGGAATTATTATCTCCTGCAGGTAATTTTGAGAGTTTAAAAGCGGCAATATTAGGCGGATGTGATGCTGTATATTTAGGCGGTAAGTTATTTGGTGCTCGTGCTTTTTCAAATAATTTTAATAACGATGAATTAATTGAAGCAATTAAATTTGCTCATTTATATGGTGTTAAAGTATATGTAACAGTAAATACTTTAATATATGAAAATGAAGTAGATAAATTTATGGATTATGTAGAATTTTTATATAAAAATAATGTCGATGCTTTAATTATCCAAGATATTGGAATGATGGATTTAATTAGAAAAACATACCCTTTATTAGAACTATATGCTTCAACACAAATGCATATCCATAATTTAGATGGTGTTAAGTTGATTGAAAATTTAGGTTTAAAAAGAGTAGTTTTAGCCCGTGAAACACCTATTTCATTAATAGAAGAAATTAAAAAAAATACTAATATTGAAATAGAAGTGTTTATTCATGGGGCCTTATGTGTTAGTTATTCAGGACAATGTTTATTTAGTAGTTTAATTGGTAATAGAAGTGGTAATAGAGGAAGTTGTGCAGGTAGTTGTAGGCAAAAATATAATTTATTAGTTAATGGTAAAAAAGTTAATAAAGATGAGTATTTATTAAGTTGTAAAGATTTATGCACTATTGAAGATATAGGCAAATTAATCGATATTGGCGTCGATAGTTTTAAAATAGAAGGTAGAATGAAATCTCCAGAGTATGTTTATTTAGTTACTAAATTATATAGAGAGGCTATTGATTCATACGTTAATGGTAAAGAAATTAAAATAGATTTAACCGAATTAAAGAAAATATTTAATAGAGAATATACTAAAGGATTTTTGTTTAATGAGAAATATATTGTAAATGAGTATCGCCCCAATCATTTAGGTGTAGAACTAGGTAAGGTAATAAAATCACAAAATAATTATGTTGATATTTTATTAACAGATGAATTAAATATTAATGATGGTATCAGATTTATTAATAATGATGTTGGTTTCATTGTAACTAGCATGTTTAAAAATAAAAAAAGAATTACTAAAGGAAATATTGGTGATGTTGTATCTGTTTATTGTAAGGATAAAGTATTTGGTAATGTAGTTAAAACTTATGATTATTTATTAAATAAAAAAATTGATGATATTTTAAAGATTAATAAAAAAATAAAGATTAAAGGTAATTTAGAAGTTTATCTTAATAATAAAATTAAATTAGAAGTTTTTGATGGTAAAAATAGTATTATAGTATATGGTAATATAGTTAGTGAAGCAATAAATAGTCCAATATCGTTTGATAGAATAAAAGAACAGTTAAATAAATTAGGTAATACTATTTATGAGTTTAGTGAATTAAATATAGTAGGTGATGCTAATATATTTATACCGATTAAAGAATTAAATGATTTAAAAAATAATTTTGTTAATTTATTAAATGAAAAAAGATTATATAAATATGAATATATAAAAAATGAATATAGTATTGATTTGCCTGATTTTCCTCAAGAAAGAAATTATAATATTTTAATTAGTGATATTAAAGATTATGATAAAAATAGTAATTATAAATATATTTATATGGATGAAAATTTATATAATAAAATTGATGACTCAAGAAAAGTATTAAGATTAGATCGAGTTATTGAAAAGCATAAAGAGTATAATAAAAAATTATTAATAGGTGAATTAGGCAGTTTAATATATAAAGATATATTAACAGATTTTTCATTTAATGTTACTAATTCTTATTCTGTCGCATTTTTACATAGTCATAATGTTAAACAAATATGTTTATCTTATGAATTAACTGATACCCAAATTAAAAATATAATAGATGCTTATCATAATAGATATCATAAACATCCTAATTTAGAACTGGTTATATATGGCAATTTAGAGGCTATGGTATCTAAATATAACATTAATAAAAAATATAATGTTGCTAATTCAATTTTAGAAGATAGATTTAAAAATAAATATCCGGTTGTTATCAAAAATGAATTGATGCATATCTATGATTATAAAAAGAGAAATTTTATTGATCATAATAAATATTTTGATATGGGTATTAATAATTTAAGATATAATAAAGATGTATGAAAATATGTCTTTTTTTACTTATGTTATAAAATTATGAGAATATCTTAAGTTTAATGATATAATCATAAATAAAAAATAGTAAATTTCAATAACTGCAAACAACTGCAAATAACTGCAAACAAAAAAATTTAGACATAAAATAAATTTATAAAAAAGTGATATTGGAATTAATGAATATGTAATTTATTCAATAAAAGAAGTATACTTATATTTTGCTATGAATTTAAATTAATAAGACATAAGTATGAAAATATGTCTTTTTTTGTAAAATAAAAATTTCTCAAAATGTAAAATAAAAATTGCTTTTTTTGTAAAATAGAGAAAAATATACGTAATGAAAATAATAAATCATACGTAATGAAAAAACAAAAATATACGGAATGTATTTACAATAATTTAATAAAAGAGTATAATTATATTAATAGAAAGGAAATATTTAAATTGTGATAATATGGAAATAAAAAATTATAAACCTCGAATAATTGATGATAAAATAGAAAAATATTTAAATACATTTGGTGCAGTTTGTATAGAAGGGCCAAAATGGTGTGGTAAAACTTGGACATCGTTATATCATAGTAAAAGTCAAATTATGTTAGGAGATCCAAGCGGTAA
>CALVYO010000096.1 GCA_944372275.1 uncultured Bacilli bacterium | reverse complement strand
TCCAAAATATGTTCTAGTAATGGTTTTAAAATATTTGGTTTAACTACTGCTCTCATAAATATCGGTTCATATTTTGCAGTATAAAATTTTTTTATTTAAATCACCTCCTATTAGTTATATTAGCCAAAAGGAAGTCAAATTCCTGCTTAAAATTTAAAAAAATTGTAATTTCTTACAATTTTATTCTTCATCAACCTTTAATACTGCTAAAAAGGCTTCTTCAGGTATTTCTACTCTACCTACCATTTTCATCCTTTTCTTTCCTTCTTTTTGTTTTTCTAATAATTTTCTTTTTCTTGAAACATCGCCACCATAACATTTAGCTAAAACATCTTTTCTTACTGCTTTAATTGTTTCACGAGCAATAACTTTATTACTAATGCTTGCTTGAACAGGCACTTCAAATTGTTGTCGTGGTATCATTTTTCTTAATGTTTCTACTATATTTTTTCCTCGCTTATAGGCAAAATCTTTATGAACAATCACACTTAATGCATCAACTACTTCACCATTTAATAATATGTCCATTTTTACTAAATCACTTGATTTATAGCCAATTAATTCATAATCAAAAGAAGCATATCCTTTAGAAATACTTTTTAATCTATCAAAAAAATCATAAACTATTTCTGATAAAGGTATTTCATAATGAATATTAACACGAGTTTTATCAATATATTCCATCGAAATATAATTTCCTCTTTTATCTTGACACAATTCCATTATAGGTCCAATATAAGTAGAAGGTACAAAGATAGATGTCTTAATGTAAGGCTCTTTAATATCTTTTATTTTAACTTTATCAGGCATTTTACTTGGACTATCAATATTAATAATTGTATTATCTGTTAATTCTATTTCATAAATAACTGAAGGACTAGTGACAATTAAATTAATATTAAATTCTCTTTCAATCCTTTCTTTGATTATTTCTAAATGTAATAGTCCTAAAAATCCACACCTAAATCCAAAACCTAATGCTTTAGAAGTTTCTGGTGTATATTCTAAAGAAGCATCATTTAATTTTAATTTTTCTAAAGCATCTCTTAAATCTGGATACTTTGAAGTTTCAATTGGATAAATTCCAGAAAATACCATCGGTTTCATTGGTTTATATCCAGGCAATATATCACTAGCAGGATTATTTTCTAAAGTAATTGTATCTCCCACTTTAATATCAGATATATCTTTAATTGAAGCACATAAATAACCAACTTCACCAGCTACTAATTCATTTTTCTTAACTTCTTTAGGTGTGTTGACACCTAGTTCTACAACTTCTTCAATTTTGTTTGTAGCCATTAATTTAATTTTATCACCAATTTTAACTTTACCATTTACAATTCTAATTAATACTACAACGCCACGATAAGCATCATAAAAACTATCGAATATTAAGGCTTGTAATGGTTTGTTTACATCACCTTTAGGACTAGGTATTTTTTTTACTATTTCATCTACTAATTCTTTTATACCAATTCCATTTTTAGCTGAAGTTAAAATAATTTCATCTTTATCAAAACCTAATGTTTCTTCTAATTCCTTAGTTACTTTTTCTATATCAGCATTAGGTAAATCTATTTTATTAATAACTGGTATTATCGTTAAATTAGAATCTAACGCTAAATAAAGATTTGCTAAAGTTTGAGCTTCAATTCCTTGTGCAGCATCAACTACTAAAATTGCTCCTTCACAGGCAGCCAATGACCTAGATACTTCATAATTAAAATCGACATGGCCAGGCGTATCTATTAAATGTAATATATAATCTTTATATTTTAACTGAACGGCATTTAATTTAATCGTTATACCTCTTTCTCTTTCTAAATCCATATTATCTAATAATTGATCTTGTTTTTCCCTATCAGTTATTGCTCCGGTTACCTCTAATATACGATCGGCTAAAGTACTTTTACCATGGTCAATATGAGCAATAATAGAAAAATTGCGGATGTTTTCTTGTTTCATGTCTAATCACCAATATTATTATATATTAAAATATATATATTTACAAGAAAAAACTTATAAGTGTTTCCTTATAAGTATAAATATAATCAATGATATTAAACTAATAAATATACCTAATTTAAATCCTTTAACCTCATATATTATTTCTATATCATGATAGCCATCTTCTAAATCTAATCCAATAAAATTATCAATAACTTTATAGTAATCAACTTCTTTATTATCAACTAATATTTTAAAACTATCATCATAGGGAATACTTAAAAATAATACATTATTATCAGTTACATTAATATTTCCTTTAATATGATTTTCTTCAAAACTAGTTACATTTAATTGATTTTCTTTTAATATATTATATTTATTTAGAAATTGATCAAAATTAAAATACGCTAAATAAAGTTCATTAATATTTTTTGTTTTTATTTGGACATTATCTGAATTATTTTCAAAAAATATACTTCTATTTATATAATCAACAAATGTAAAGCATTTTTCATTTATACACATTGTATAGTCTTTTTGATCCTCAAATTCATTTATTAATGGTAATAAATAAAAATTTTTATCTTTTAATTTAATACTATCATCATACAAATATTCTTCATATACATTATCAATTGTATTTGTCATATTATTAATTATCTTATTTTGACAATCAAATGGATTATCACAAATAAAATTTTCTTTTATTTTATCAGATACCATATAACCTAAACTTAATGAATAAGGATTTTTATACAAATAACTATCTAAATAACCAATACCATAAAAAGATTCAGAATAAAGAGAAATTTTATTAGTACTAATTAAATCATAATATTTTAATTCATTTAATGAAACAACATATTTAATATTAAATAAACTATCTAATAACAAATAGTTATTGTATCCAAGTGAATTATTAAAAGTTCCATATCCTATTTTATTATAAAAATCGCTATTTAAATAGACACTGGAATACCATCCACTTGCGCCATAATAACCATAAGCAAGTGGATCATTATAAGCAAATCTATTTAAAAATTCTAATCGATAAAAAGAATTATCACTGATATCATCTAAAATATTTTGTTTTTCTAAATAAATATTATTTAAATATGTTTTTGTAGAAAATTCATATTTTTTAAAAATTGTATAGCCATTAAAAAATAATTCAGATAATGCTAAAATACTAAATAATATTTTTATTTCTTTATTGTTACTTTTAAAAATTATTAAATAAATTAAAAATAATAAAATACTTATATAAATATTAATATAATTCATAATATCTTTAATAATAACTAATTCACTTATTAATAAAAAAATTAAAAATACTATATAATACCAAATTTTATTAATATATTTTATATTAATAAATGATTTTAAACAAAGACTAATTATGAAAATATTAAACAAATATATGTACCTAAAATTAAATCCAATTGGTGAAGATAAAGCATGCCAAAAATTATCAAAAGGAACAAAAATAATACTTAAAAACAAAACAATTATAAATATTAAAGATAATACTTTTTCCTTTTTATTTATTTTTTTATTAATAAAATAAAAGAATAATAAAATTATATTAAATATTCCAATATATAAATATGGATGATGATAATTTAATATACCATTTTCAACATTAGATCCAACAAATAATTTAGATAAAATACCTAATATATCTGTATTAAATAAATAATCTTTACCACTAGTTCTTTCTATTTTTATAAGTTCTAATAAATTAGAAATATGTAAAAACATTGTCATTAAGCCAAATAAAATAGAAATAATTATAAATATTTTTATTGTTCTTTTATCTTTATTATTTAATAAATATTTATATATAAAGTATAGAGTCCCAAATAAACAGCACATATATCCCATATAATAATTAGATAATATAATCAAAAACAAAGTTATTCCATATAATAAATATTTTTTTTCTTTAATTATTTTATCAATCCCTAATAATAATAAAGGACTTAATAAATAAGCATCTAACCACATAAATTGAAAATAATTAGCAAGACTATAAAAAGATAAAGCATAAGAAGTTGAAAAAATTAATATATATTTACTTTTATAATTATATTTTAAATAATTATATATAGTTAAACCACATAAACTTAATTTTATTAATACATTTATCATTAAAAAAAATTCAATATTATTAAAAAAATAAACAAATAAATTAGTTATTGACCCTAAATAGTACGCAATAGTTGATATCATTGAACTACCTAATCCAATTTGAAAAGAATAAAATGAACCGTTATCTAATAGTTGTTTTAAATATACAAACGCCTGATAATATTGATATTGTGAATCACTATATAAAATTGAATTTTCACCGAATATAAAATTATTTATTGTAAATAGAATAACCAAACAAATAAAAGGAATTAAAAAAGATAAAAATTGTTTTTTCATAAACAAACTCCTTTATATGAAAAAAGCTTCACAAATTGTGAAGCAATTTTATTTTTACTATTGAAGTGTAGTTGTTTTAGTACCAGATTCAGGAATAACACTACCAGTAACAGTATATTTATATCCATTTGAAAGTACAGAGAAAGTATATTTTCCATCTAATACAGTTACATCAGTAACTTTAGCATTTCCTAAGTTAACCATTGTTGCTACATCAGCAGCTGTTATTGAAGATTTTCCATAACATTTTGCAGATGAAGCTTGTACAGATCCCATTTGAACTTTCATATCTTCAGTTGCACAGTAACTTTGGATACCACTTAAAATCATACTAGTTTCTGATTTAGCAGCTGATTTTCTAGCATCTTCAACAACATCCAAAATAATAGGTGTT
>CALVYO010000095.1 GCA_944372275.1 uncultured Bacilli bacterium | reverse complement strand
AAAAAAGATGAAGAAAAAACAAGTATTGCTAATGAAGAATTAAAAAATATTTTAAAACTAGATAAATTAGATCGAATTGAAATATTTGATAATTCTAATTTGTTTGGTAATTTTAATGTATCTGGTATGGTTGTTTATATTGATGGCAAAGAAGCGAAAAATGAATATCGTAAATATAAAATAACAATGGATAAAAATGATGATTATGGTACAATGAGAGAGGTTATTTATCGAAGATATTTTAGAGTATTAAAAGATAATTTAGATAAACCAGATTTAATTATAGTAGATGGGGGAATAGGACAAATTAATATTGCTCGTGAAATATTAAGTCAATTAAATTTAGATATAATGGTCGTTGGCTTAAAAAAAGATGATAAACATACAACAAATAAATTATTAGCATTTGATCCAATAATTGAAATAAACATTGATAAAAAATCAAATTTATTTCATTATTTAGAAAGAATGCAAGATGAAGTTCATAATTACACTATTAGTTATCACAAACAATTAAGAAGTAAAGGAAGCTTAGAAAGTGTATTAAGTAATATTGAAGGAATAGGTGAAAAAAGAAGAACTTTATTATTAAAAAAATATAAAAGTTTAACTAAATTAAAAGAATTAAGTTTAGAAGAATTAGAAAGTATTTTACCTTCATATGCTGCTTCTAATTTATATCAATATTTAAAAGAATTTGACAAATAAAAAAAATTTGCTATTATATTTGCTTGGTGAATATTATGGAAAATTTATATTTTCAAAATCAAGAACATTTTGACGCATATATAAGAAATTTAGAATGTATTGGTTCAGGATCAGAGAGTTTTTGTTATAAAACTCCCAAAGGATTAGTTTTAAAGCATTTATGTGGAATATCTTACGAACCTAAAACTAAAGAAGAATTATTACAATTTAAAGATATTGTTATTAAAAATTATATTTTTGCCCAAGCTTTAGTTTATATGAAAGATGAAATAGTTGGTATATTAATGCCGTATGTAACCGGTAAAACTTTAGAAAATGGTATATATAATATTCAAATTAAAACATTAATTAAAGCTTTTGATGAATTAGTAGAGGCTACTAAAAAACTATCAAGTTATGGCGTTAGTGTATTTGATGTATGCGATATAAATATGATGTATAATAGAGGAAGATTTTATTTAATTGATACAATAAATTATTATAAAAGTGACAAACAAGAAGAATTAATTTTTAAAGAGAATATGTATAGAATTTTTATAAATATTTATAAAGAGATATTTACTAGAAAAGTAGTAAAATTTCTCGAAAGTCTTCCTGAAACAAAAGATTTTAAAAAAGATATTGAATTAATTACAAATCCTAATATTATATTAGAAATTTTGCAAAAAAAATTAAATGAATATTTTGGATGTGAAATAAAAACAGTAGCGGAGGCTAGTAAAAAAATAAATTACTAGTTTTTTTTTTTATTTTTTGTTATAATAATAATATGTCCACGTAGTTCAATGGATAGAATATTCCCCTCCGAAGGGAAAGATTGTAGGTTCAAATCCTAACGTGGGCACCATTTATAAGTAAATATTGGGGGTGTTTTATGTTTGAAATAATAAATGAAGTGAAAGAAGAAATAAAAGAATTAGATAAAATTAATGATTTTTTAAATTTTGTAGTTAAAAAAGAACATTTAGAAAATTGTTTATTTAATATAATTATTGTGGATAATGATTATATTCATAAATTAAATAAAGAATATAGAGGAATCGATAGACCAACTGATGTTATAAGTTTTGCTTTAGAAGATGAAATAGATAATGTTAAATTAGATTTTAGAGTTTTAGGTGATATATATATTTCAATAGAAAAAGCTCATGAGCAAGCAGAATTATATAACCATTCCTTTTTAAGAGAATTAACTTTTTTAACGATTCACGGATTATTACATTTATTAGGATATGATCATATGAATAAAGAAGAAGAAGAAATTATGTTTAAAAAACAAGATGATTTATTAAATGAATTTGGTATTACGAGGTGAAGCATGAAAAGTGGTTTTGTAAGTTTAATAGGTAGACCAAATGTTGGTAAAAGTACATTGTTAAATAGTATTATTGGTAAAAAGATCGCAATCACTTCAGATAAACCACAGACAACGAGAAACATTATCGAAGGAATTTATAATGATAATGATTCACAAATTGTATTTGTCGATACACCAGGTATTCATAAACCAAAATATAAATTAGGTAAGTATTTAAATAAACAAGCTTATTATAGTATCGATGATGTTGATGTTGTAGTGTTTTTAGTTGATGCTAAAGAAGAATTAGGTAAAGGCGATTTATATATAATTGAAAAATTAAAAGAATTAAATAAACCAGTTATTTTAGTTTTAAATAAAATAGATAAAATAAAAAAAGAAAATATTTTATTAAAAATTACTGAATATAAAGATTTGTATCATTTTAAAGAAATAATTCCTTTATCCGCACTAAAAAAAGATAATATTAAAACATTATTAGAAGTATTAAGTAAATATTTACCTGATAATATTAAATATTTTGATGATGAAACTTATACTAATAAAAGATTAGAATTTTTAATATCAGAAATAGTAAGAGAAAAAGTTTTTAACCTAACAAATGAAGAAGTTCCACATTCGACTACTTGTATTGTAGAACAAATTAAAAAAGAAAAAAATAATTATAGTATTAATGTTGCTATAATAGTTGATCGTGATTCACTAAAAAAAATTATAATTGGTAAGCAAGGTTCGATGATTAAACAAATAGGGATTGAAGCAAGAAAAGATTTAGAAGAATTATTGGAAACTAAAGTATATTTGGAGTTATTTGTTAAAACGATTAAAAATTGGCGAGACAAAGAAAAATATTTACAAGAATTTGGATTTAAAGATTTTTTAGAATAATTGAATAAAATTTAAATTAGATAAACACAATATTAATGGAGATGATAAAAATGAAAAAAGAAATATTGTGGCAACTATTTAAAAAAACGGGGAAGATTGAATATTATATAAAATATAAAAAAGCAGGTGATTAAAATGGAAGTAGTTGTAGGCGGTATATATAGACATTTTAAAGGAAAATTATATAAGGTATTAAATATTGGTTATGATAGTGAAACTAATAATTTAGAATTTCCTAAAAAACTTGTTATATATGAAGCATTATATGATGATCATAAAATATGGGTAAGACCATATGATATGTTTGTATCTAAAGTTGATAAAAATAAATATCCTGATGTTACTCAAGAATATCGTTTTGAGTTGATTAAAAATGATTGAAGTAGAAGGAATTATTTTAAATACGCAAGATTATGGTGAAACAAGTAAAATTTTAAATGTTATAACTAAGGAATATGGCATAATAGGTGTTATAGCAAAAGGTTGTAAGAGTTTAAAAAGTAATTTAAGAAGTGTAACTGATAAACTTACATATGGAAAGTTTTATATATATTATAAAAAGGATAAATTATCAACTTTATCTAGTGTTGATATAATCGATAATTTTAAAAATATAAAAAATGATATATCAAAAATAAGTTATGCAAGTTATTTATTAGAATTAACTGGCCAAGTTATAAAACATAGTATGAGGTATGAAGTATATGATTTGTTAATTAGCGGATTAATAAAAATTAATGAAGGCTATGATTCATTAGTTATTATGAACATTTTAGAACTTAAATATTTAGATTATTTAGGCGTTATGCCAATATTAGATAGATGTTGTAAGTGTGGTAGCACATTGATTAAAACATTATCTAATGATGGTTATATTTGTAGTAAATGTTATACTAATGAAAGAATAGTATCAGAAAAAACAATCAAATTATTAAGAATGTACTATTATGTTGATATATCAAAAATAACTAAATTAGAAATTAGTAAGCAAGCTAAAAATGAAATAAATGTATTTTTAGATGAATATTATGAAAGATATACAGGATTATATCTAAAAAGTAAAAAATTTATTAAGAATTTAGGTAAAATAATATGTTAGGTTATAAAGCATTTGATGAAAATTTAATTAATAGGTATGGGACTAAATTTGAACTTAATGTAGAATATAGCTTGTCTGGTGAGTTAAAATTTGGTAATGATGGAAATGGCTTTCATTTTTGTACTAATCTAGAAGATACCTTACGTTATGTCGATGGTTCAAATGCTGTTATAACAATTGTTGAAGCATTAGGTGATTTACAAAAATATGATGATGAATATAATGGTTATTATGATATGTTTGTAACTAACAAAATTAAAATTATAAAAGTGTTAACTAAAGAAGATATTTTCAATTATATGCTTAAGTTACCTGAATTTAGGATTATTAGATTAATTAGTTTATATTTTCAATTTAGTGAAGAAGATTTACAAATGTTAGAAATGTTATATCAAAACAATGATGGTATAATTAAAGCGATAAAATATTACCAAAGAAAAGATAAAGATGCTTATAAAATATTATAAATTAATATTTGACAATTTAATTAATTTATAGTAAAATGTATATAGATGAGAGAAATCTCATAAAATAAAAAAGAGTTACATTTAATTGGTGATGTTAAGTGTTTTCTCTATAAAGATTTTTTTGGAGAAAGCACCGTTTCAAAGATGATTCGGTGTTTTCATTTATTAATCCTTATTTTTAAGGATTAGAATTGTATAGAATACAATTAAAGCAAATGCAATAAGTTGTTGCATTTAAATTAGTGTTCCTTTCTATAGTATATATCATAGGACCACCTCCTATTAACAATAAATGTTAATAGAGAAAACACCTTAACTATTAAA
>CALVYO010000094.1 GCA_944372275.1 uncultured Bacilli bacterium | reverse complement strand
GGAAATGGCTCAACTTGGTAGAGCACTTGGTTTGGGACCAAGGGGTTGCAGGTTCAAATCCTGTTTTCCCGACCATTGTAAAATTTGCTCCAACTTTGGGGTTTAAATACAAAATAGTTGGATCAAGGTCCAATTTTTTTAATTTATATGGAGGAATATTTATATGTTAAACTTTTTTGTTGATGTTAATAATTTAGAAGATTTAAGAAAGCGATATTTATCGTTAATGAAAAAATATCATCCAGATTTAGTGACAGATGAAAGAACTAGGAAAGAATATAACGAAATTTGCTCACAAATAAATGCTGAATATGAAAAATTAAAAAATAGATTACCTAAGCAACAAAAATTTAGCCAAACTGGATATGAGAGTATACAAGAAAAAATAATAAATAATAGTTCAAAGGCGCGGGAAGCTGTTAGCAAAATATTATCAATTGGATTTAACAGAAATTTGAACTATGATTATTATCAAACACAGTATAAAGGAATACAATGGTGGGAAGAAGAAATATCAATATTACATTCTAACTTTGTTAATTATTTTTGGGAATTTTGTTACTTAAAAAATATAATTGGTGATGAATTTGCTAAATTATTTGAATTATGTGATTTTAATGTCGAAAAAATGCAAAGAAATATTTTATTTTTAAGTACTGGAGCTATATCAGAGAAAGATATTCATATTAATTTAAATAGTGATAATGCTATTCCGTTTTTTGATGATAAAATTTTATCCGATGATTTACCAAGTTATGATTCGTTTTTACTATTAAGCAAAAATCATTTAAAAGAAGAAACATTGGATAGTTGGATTGAATTTTGTCAAAGACAAAGAGATACTTTTTATGAAAAGTTTGATGAAATTAATATAGGTAAATTACCAAAAAGATAAAAATTTAAATTAATAAAAAATATTTAAAAATTGGAAATTATTTTTCATATAAGCCTAAACAAAAACTCTTGTAATCAAGAGTTTTTATTTGACATAAATTATATTTGATGATATAATCATTTCACTGGGAGAGATTATTATGAAAAAATTAATTAGACAACATCATCATAATAATTGCACTTGTTAATACAATTAATTTGTAGGCGCAAGTGCTATTTGTGTTGCTTGTTGCCTGTAAAATAAAACTATACAGGCAACTGTATAGTTTTTTTGAGGAGGAAATTATGAAAAGAAAAATTGAATTAAAAAATGTTAAAGGAACATATGATTATTTACCTAGCGAACAAAAAATAAGAAATTACATTAATGATACATTAAAAGATATATTTGAAAAGTATGGTTATCAACCACTAGAGACACCTATTATTTGTTATTATGATTTATTAGCAGGTAAATATGATGAATCAAATGATTTATTAAATGAAATATACAAATTAACTGATCAAGGAAAAAGAAAATTAGGTTTACGTTATGATTTAACAGTACCTTTTGCTAAATGTATAACTATATCAAAAGATTTAAAATTACCTTTTAAACGATATGAAATAGGTAAAGTTTTTAGAGATGGTCCAGTTAAAGCTGGAAGAGATAGAGAATTTATTCAATGTGATGTTGATGTTGTAGGTATTGAAGGTCAAATGATAGAAGGAGAGTTAATTTCATTATTTATTGAAGGGTATAATAAATTAGGTATAGATGTCATTGTAAGATATAATAGTAGAAAATTAATGTCTGGATTAATAATTGAGCAAGGTATACCAGAAAATTTAGTTTCTAACGTTATAACAATTATCGATAAATTAGATAAAATAGATGAAATAGAATTATTAAAAGAATTTAAAAATTTAAATGTAGATAGTGAAACTGCTAACGAGTTATTAAATATATTTAAATTAAGTTTAGATGAAATAAATAAAAAATATATAAATACAACTAATCAATTAATAAAAGATGGATTAAAGGAATTAAAAGAATTGGAAAATTATATATCTGAATATAAAGATAATGTCAGGTTTACAGCAACACTCGCTCGTGGTCAAGATTATTATACTGGAAATGTATTTGAAGTATATTCAAAAAATAATGAATTATCTTGTAGCCTAGGTGGTGGTGGTAGATATGATAATATGATAACTGATTTTATAAATGATGGTAATATTTATCCTGCAGTTGGAATTAGTTTTGGATTATCTACCATATTTGAAATATTAAGAAAAAGAGATGAATTTAAAAATAAGTCATTAATAGATATATACATAATTCCAATGAATACAAAAAAAGAAAGCTTATTTTTGGCTAACACATTAAGAAGTTTTGGATATAGAGTAGATTTAGAAATGAACGATAAAAAAGTAAAAAAATGTTTTGAATATGCCAATAAAGAAAATATTCCTTATGTTATTGTATTAGGTGAAGATGAAATAAATAATAAATGTTTTAATTTAAAAGATATGAAAACTGGAGAACAAATTAAGATTGTTGATATAAATAAAATCAAAGACATAATAAAAAGGTAAAAATTACCTTTTTTTAAATTCCAATATTTTAGTTTGGTAAAATCTTATTTTCTTATTAGAGCCAAATAAATTGATAACTCTATTTAATATCATTAAATAATCTTTATCTTTTATTCTTTCTAAAAATGTTGCTTCAAAATAATTAAATTCAGTTAAACTTTTTAATACAATTTGATATTGATAATAAAGTGATTCATCTTGAATATTTAAGGGTTCAATTATTTTTTTCACCTCATTTAATTTATCAATATATTTTGGATTAATCATTAATTTTTTATAGATAATAATATCATTTTTTAATGTTCTTAAATTAATTATTTTCATATACATTCCTCTTTTTTTCATTTTAGCACATTCCCCCCATTTTAACAATAATAACTATTAAACATATAATATTTTGAGGTTGATAATATGTTTAATTTTACAGACAATTTTTTTAAAAAAATCGAAAATAAAACCAATGTTGGAAAAGATACTATTTTAGGTTTAGCTAAAAAACTTCAAGAAGGAAATTTAAAGGATGAAAATACATTAAGAGAAGTTATTCAAGAATTAAGTAAAATGACAGGTAAAGACATATCAAAAGAAAAAGAAGAAAAAATTATAAATGCTGTAAAAAATGATAATGTTCCAAAAGATATAGATAAAATGTTTTAAACTTGTTAAAAGCAAGTTTTTTTGGTATAAAGAATTATTTAATTCATATATTTAACTAGAGAAAGTAGGGAATATATGGAAAAAATAGATATAATTAAAAGCATTACTAATAGAACAGGTGGAGAAATATATTTAGGTGTAGTTGGTGCGGTTAGAACAGGTAAATCGACATTTATTAAAAAAGTAATTGAAAATTTAGTTGTTCCAAATATTGAAGATGAATATGAAAGAAAAAGATGTTTAGATGAAATACCACAGTCTGCGCAAGGTAAAACAATAATGACCACCGAACCAAAATTTGTTCCTAGTAATGCTGCTAAAATTAAAATTGAAGATTTTACAGCTAATGTAAAATTAATTGATTGTGTTGGATATGTTATTCCAGAAGCTAAAGGCTACGAAGATGAAAATGGTCCAAGAAGAGTAAAAACACCTTGGTATGATGAAGAAATACCGTTTATTGAAGCAGCAGAAATAGGTACAGAAAAAGTAATAAAAGACCACTCAAGTATCGGTATTGTCGTAACGACTGATGGCTCAATTGGCGAAATAGGTAGAAATAGTTATATAGAAGCCGAAGAAAGAGTAGTAAGCGAATTAAAAGAAATCGGCAAACCATTTATCGTTATTTTAAACTCTGTTCATCCAATGCTACCAGAAACCGAAAATTTAGCTGACAATTTAAGAAATAGTTATGGAGTACCAGTTTTACCAATCAGTGTTGAAAATATGACTGAAAGAGATATATATAATATCTTAAAAGAAGCTTTATATGAATTTCCAGTAGTAGAAGTAAAAGTAGAAATGCCACAGTGGATTGCTTGTTTAAATCACAATCACTGGTTAAAAAAAATTTATATCGATAAAATAAAAGAAAGCGTAATTGAAGTAGATAAAGTTAAAGATATAGAACATATTACAAGTCATTTTAATGACTGTGAATATATAAATAAATCATATTTATCAAATGTTGATACATCTACAGGTGAAATTACAGTTACTTTACAAGCACCTAACAATTTATATAACCAAATACTAAAAGAAATAATTGGTATTGATGTCACTAATCGTGCAGATTTATTGATGTTATTTCAAAATTATAATGAAGCAAAACAAGAATACGATCAAATAAAAACAGCTTTAAAAATGGTTAAAACAACAGGATATGGTGTTGCAAGTCCTACATTAGAAGATATGAAATTAGAAACACCAGAGATAATAAAACAAGGCAGTAGATATGGTATTAAATTAAAAGCAGTGGCACCATCAATACATATGATAAGAGTTGATGTTGAATCGACATTCGAACCAATTATTGGTAGCGAATTACAAAGTAAAGAACTAATTAATTATTTAATGAAAGATTATGATGTAAATCCAGCAAATATTTGGAAAAGCGAAATATTCGGTCGAAGTCTAGATATTATAGTTAAAGAAGGTATTCAAGCAAAACTATCTTTAACACCAGAAAATGCTCGCTATAAATTACAACAAACTTTAACTAAATTAGTTAATAAAGGTTCAGGTAATTTATTTACAATTGTACTATAAAACAGTTTTTACTGTTTTTTTTAACAAATTTGATAAAAAATGTTGATTTTATTATGAAAAAATGGTATTCTGTAATTGTAAGCAAGATAGCTTATGTAAGACAATAGGAGGTATACAAATGTCAAAACAAGATTTAGTAAATTATATTGCAGAAGAAACAGGTTTAACAAAAGCTGATGCTACTCGTGCATTAGATGCAATGATGAAAGGTATCACTGAAGGATTAAAAAAAGAAGGTAA
>CALVYO010000093.1 GCA_944372275.1 uncultured Bacilli bacterium | reverse complement strand
TGAGAGGAGTAAAAAAATGGAAGTTAGTAACTACTTAGAAAGAATCGCTTTAAACGATATTGAAGCATTTAATGAACTATATGATTTAATCAATAATAATGTCTATAGTTTTGCATTAAGTATTTTAAAAAACAGTGAAGATGCTAAAGATGTTATGCAAGAAGTATTTATTACAATTTATCACAATGCTTTTAAATATCAAAATCAAAATAAACCAATGGCTTGGATTTTAACAATTACTAAAAATATTGCCTACAATAAAATTAGAAGTAACAAAAAAACAATCAATGTAGAAGAAATTGAATTTATAACTAAACCTAATCACGACGATAAAATATTAATAGAATATTTACTTAATAATTTAAATGATGATGAACGAAATATTATTATTTTACACGCTATGAATGGTTTTAAGTTTAATGAGATTGCTAAGATTTTAGATTTAAAATTAACTACTACTCTCTCTAAATATCATCGAGCAATCAAAAAATTAAAAGAACTTGCAAAGGAGGGAAAAAATGAATAATATTGAAAAAAGAATTAATAAAAATTTAAATAATATTAAACTTCCTAAGTTCGATTTAAATAATTTAGAAAAGAAAGGATATGTTTATATGGAAAAGAAAAGAAAATGGCCGATTATGGCTACAATTAGTACACTTTGTGTCGTATGTTTATTAGTTGTAGGGGGATTATATTATAATAACAATTATAAAGTTACTTCAAAAGTAGGAATCGACGTTAATCCGAGTGTGGAATTAAAAATTAATCAAAAGGAAAAAGTTTTAGAAGTTATCGCTAATAATGAAGATGGTAAAAAAATTATTAGTGATATGGATTTAAAAGGTAGTGATATCAATGTGGCAGTTAATGCTTTAATTGGTTCGATGGTTAAAAATGGTTATATTACTGAATTAGCTAACTCTATTTTGATATCAGTTGAAAATAATGATAATGCTAAAGCTGAAAGTTTAAGACAAGAAATTTTAAGTCAAATCAATATGGAAAATATATCAATTATTAGTCAAACAGTTAATGAAGAACAAGAGTTAATCGATTTGTCTAACGAATATAATATTTCTTTAGGTAAAGTAAAAATAATTAAACAAATAATGGCTAACAATAATTTATTGAAATTTGATCAATTAGCAGATTTATCGATTAATGAATTAAATTTAATTTTAAAAGATAATGAAAATACTAGTGGTACTGCTAGTGAAAAAGCCTATATTGGTGAAGATAAGGCTAAAGAAATTGCTCTAAATCACGCTAATGTTACTAATATAACTAACTATAAAATTGAATTAGATTTTGATGATGTTATGGTTTATGAAATTGAATTTAAAGCAAATAACAAAGAATATGAATATGAAATTGATGCTTTAACTGGCGATATTATCGAATATGAAATCGATGATAAAAACTATACAAATAATTCAAATACTGCTTCAAAAATAACTAAAGACGAGGCTAAACAAATTGCTTTAAACCACGCTAATGTTACTAATATAACTAATTATGAAATTGAATTAGATGGTAATAAATATGAAATTGAATTTAATGCTAATAATAAAGAATATGAATATGATATTGATGCTACTACTGGTAAAATAATTAAATATTCAATCGATAATAATTATAAAGAACCTAATCCAATAATTAGTAAAGATGAGGCTAAACAAATTGCTTTAAATCACGCTAATGTTACTAATATTTATGAATATGAAATCGAACTAGATGACAATAAATATGAAATTGAATTTAAATCTGGGAATAAAGAATATGAATATGAAATAAATGCAACTACCGGAAAAATTATTGAATATGAAATAGACACTGATTAGTGTCTATTTTAAAATTGGGGAAAATAACATCTCAATAAATTCAATTGAATTTAAAGTATCTAAACTGCTGTCATCGTAATTTAATCCTGGATGAGGATTCTCTAATTTTACACCTAAAGCAACAGCAACAGCGTAATATTTATCAAATAAATTAATATATTCTAATGACTTTTTATCCATAGTACTAAAATACTCTAAAAAATTTTTTAAACCTAATATTTGTTTTCCTATTTCTTTTTGTTTTTCAGTATAAAATTGTATTTTTAAAATAGCAGTAACATCTAAAAATAAAAATGGATTAAAAAGAGTTATAAGCAATAATTTATTCATCACAAAAGTTGGAAATATCGGAATAATAATTAAAAATAAAGTAAAAAGTAAAAGAATTATATTTACTAACCCTTTAATACTAAGATTAATATTTTTTAAAACTAAACATATTAAAATAACAAATATTGCATAATAAATAGTAGCAATCAATGAAGTAATATTAACAACATTAAAAATCATAATTGTGTATATAATAACTAATAAAAATGCTAAAAAATAATTGTTTTCTTTTCGTAAAATTCCGTATTTATCTTTTGTTTCGTAACGAAACCGACTATAAAATCTATTTATTTTTTTATTAAAATTTAAATCTGTTTTCATATAATCGTCTAATATATCAATCGATACATCTTTTTTTTCATAAATTATCGAATTAATAAATTTAATTAATAATTTTTCACTTTCTGTTAAGTCATAATCATCAAATTCAAATAATTTTCCTTTTTGCCATTTTAAATAATATTTATTTTTTATTTTTTCAATTTTGTAATAATTTTTACTTATTAAATCCAATATCGTTAACCAGATTGTTCGATCATCTATTTTTCCATTGACATAGTAACTCATCACAGAACTGGGAATTTTTGGTATATCACGAAAGTAAAATGTTTTATTTTTTTTATTATAATATTTAATAATAAAATATATTATTATTAAAATAAACGTTATGATATAAAAATGGTATATTTGAATTCCTTTTAAATAAATCATTTTTCACCTCTAAAATGGCATTTTAAAATTACCGTTTTTAAATTGTTTCATTAATACTTTCATTTGTTCAAATTGTTTTAATAATCTATTTACTTCTTCAACGCTTCTACCACTACCTTTAGCAATTCGTTGTTTACGACTTGCTTTTAATACTTCGGGATGTTTTCTTTCATATGGAGTCATCGATAAAATTATGGCTTCAATGTGTAACATATCTTTAGGATTTATTTGAATATTATTTAATCCCATTTTTTTAGCACCTGGTAACATTTTTATAATATTTTCTAATGGACCTAATTTTTTTATTTGTTTTAATTGAACTAAAAAGTCTTCTAAATCAAAATTACCTTTTTGCATTTTTTTAGCTGATGCTATAGCTTCTTCATCCATAATATCTTCGGCTTTTTCAATCATTCCCATTAAATCGCCCATATCTAAAATACGGGTTGCCATCCGATCGGGATAAAACTCTTCCAAACCATCCATTTTTTCGGATACACCAACAAATTTAATTGGAACGTTAGTTAAATGTCTTACTGATAAAGCAACACCACCTTTAGTATCGCCATCTAACTTAGTTAGAATTGCTCCCGTTAGTTCTAATTTGTCATTAAATCCTGTTATAACATTAATAGCATCTTGACCTGTCATTGCGTCTACTACTAATAATATTTCATCTGGTTTAGCTATTTCTTTAATATCATTTAATTCATTCATCAATTCTTCATCAATGTGTAATCTACCGGCAGTATCTATCAAAATATAATTAAAGTTATTTTCTTTAGCATAATTAATAGCATTAGTTACTATTTCACGAGGATTTTTTTTACCTTCTTCATACACTTCAATATTTAATTCTTTACCGATTTGTTTTAATTGATCAATCGCAGCTGGTCTATAAACATCACAAGCTACTAATAATGGTTTTTTATTATATTTTTTTCTTAATAATAAACTTAATTTACCAATTGTTGTAGTTTTACCACTTCCTTGTAAACCTACTAACATTAATATATTTAAATTCTTATTAGTAACTAAATCTTTTTTTTCGCCACCTAATAATTCTACTAATTCATCTTTTACTATTTTAACAAATAACTCACTTGGCTTTAAACTATTAGCAACTTCTTCGCCTAAGGCCTTTTCTTTAACATTATTGATAAATTCTTTTACAACTTGATAATTAACATCTGCTTCAAGTAAAGCTAATCTTAATTCTCTTGTTATTTCGCTAATATTTTCTTCAGTTATTTTTCCATAACCCTTTATTTTATTTACAACACTTGTTAGTCTATCTCCTAAGTTTTCAAGCATTCATATCACCTTTTAAAATTATACTATATTCAAAGAACAAAAGTCAAATAAATTTGGCTGCATCTAATCTCGCAATTAGATTTTTCTCCTTCTTTGGTTGCTTTTGCTTTTTCCTCCAGAGACTAATTTCCGATAGTTGCTACCGTACTTGTTTCTTTTTTTAACTTTATTTGCAGTGAAATTTTTTGATGTTTGTTCTATCTAAACAACTTAATATTATTTACCAACCCTTCCCACATTATATTTATTGCGGCATTGATGTCTCTATCATTTTCAGTTTTACAGTTACTGCAAGTCCAGTTTCTTTTGTTTAAGTCTTTTATTTCTTTATTTTTTGTATTACAATGGCTACATATTTGGCTACTTGGGTAATATGTATCTATTTGATAAAAATGTTTGTTTTGCCATTTACTTTTATATTCTAGTTGTCTTATTATTTCACTTAAACTTGCATCACTTATGTATTTAGACATCTCTTTTTTTTCGATTAATTTCTTTGTTTGAAGGTTTTCGGTTATTATTAAGTCGTTTTCATTTACTATTTCTTTTGTTATTTTGTGTATCATATATTTTCGAGCATTTTTTAACTTTCTATATGTTTCTTTTATTTTGGTTTTTATTTTATAATAGTTTTTACTGCATTTTTCTTTTTTACTTAACCATTTTTGTAAGTTTTTTATTTTATTTTCATATTTGGTGATATATTTTTTATTTTCGTATTTTTCGCCATAACTTGTTATTACTAAATCTTTTATACCTAAATCTATTCCTACTAC
>CALVYO010000092.1 GCA_944372275.1 uncultured Bacilli bacterium | reverse complement strand
AAGCATTAGTCTATAAAGTATCAAAAGTTAAAAGACTAATTTCGATTGAGGAAATGGAACAAGAAGGAAAAATAAAAAAATATGATCAAGGGATTGTCATAGAAATACTTGGTTTTGAAATTTATAATAGTGTTAAATAAATTACAATTTAACGAGTTGATAAAACCACTAGTCAAAATACTGATTAGTGGTTTTAAATTTGTATAAATTATTCATCCTCAGAGCTATTGAGATACTCCTCCAGTATCTTCTCAGGAGCATTTGTTATTCTCTGGTCCTCGTGGATATATATTGTAGTGGTGTTAATATCTGAATGACGGGCAAAAATTTGAGCTTGTAAAACATCATTACCACTAGCTCGTGTTAAACTAGAAATAGAAGTATGTCTAAGACTATGGGGTGTGACACGAGTGTTCTTACAATCATTATCTACTAACAACTTAGTAAGTATCCTCCTGATACTGCGAGTTGTAAGCCTAGTATTTGGTTTATTAGTAGCAAGGCCAATAAATAATGGATCCGACAACTTATAAGCACCACGAGCCACTAAATAATCATTTATAGCAGACATAACAGTAGAACACAAAACAATAAAGGTGTTCTTTTCATTTTGAAACTTACCTTGAATATAAAGTATATGCTCATTATCCCTTACATCTAGATCTTCAATGTTAGCTCTCATTAGTTCTACCTCACGCAATCCGTTACGTAAACACAATTGATAAATAGCATAATCACGCTTTCCCTTTAAAGTAGACCTGTCAATACTATCCTGAATTTTTAACGCTTGTTGTTTGGTCAATGGTAACTTCTTATGATTTCGATTCTGCTTAACACTCTTAATTGTGGACATTACATTAGGAATTCCCATTGTTTCTAAGTACTGGAATAAAACTCTTACTCCGCATAAATATTGATTTATAGTAGAAGCTGAAGTATAAGTTTCTTTTAAATATTTTTTATAATTAAGAACTACTTGTCGGTTAACTCTATCTATATTATTTTTAACTAACCAATTGAGAAAATACTTAACACTAGCTGTATAACAATATTTAGTATCATCACTTACATCTAACGATTTAGAAAAACTATCTAATATAACGCCAGTATCAAGAGTTGAATTAACATCTTTTCTATCCTCGTAGATAGTAATGTTACAATTCATAAAACATCACCTAGTTATTTAATAACGTGTCCTAAAATTATTGTCAAATCATTTAGAAAAATAAATAAAAAATCACTAAAAAAGACAGAATATAAACTCTGTCTATTCGCCAATAATCTCTAAATCATCAAGTGGACCTTCAACTAATACATCAGGTTTTTCGTTTGAATAATCGTGTTGATGGAATAATGAAAATACTTTTCCTTCCTTAATAACAACTATATCATCATTATCCTCAACATAACCTATATCATCCAAATCAAAATATAATTTATAATCCACAACTTGGTCACACAAAGTTCCAAACAATCTTATATCTCCATCAGTTGTTAAAGCAACGATAACTAATGGAGTAACAATTATTTTTCTATACTTACAATTGTCATTATTAATATAATTAGATACCTCATCATTACCAGTAAGACAAATAATAACATGATCATTACTAATAGCAAAAATAGAAAAACCACTCATAAAAGCTAATGACTTAATATTATTTAAATTTTTTTTACCATTTATAATAACAGTACCATCACGTAATAAAACAATAATATCTTTAGTAGCTGAAAAGTTAATATCTTTTACTTCATCAATTGATATATCTACTAAATAATCAGTATTATCTTTAACAAAGTTATAAGCCTTGTCTAAATTATAATTATATAAATCTACAATATTTACTCCAAATAATTTAACTTCCATAAAACACCTCACTTACTTACCATTATACATAAGCTCAAATTCTGTCATCGGTAAAGGTTTCTCTTTAGTGCATTGGTTTAAATTACACACCTTAATTTCCTTGCTCTTTATTAAAGGACTTACATATAAATCATAAAATTGATGTATATCCAAATCAAATCCATCATCACCATTATAACAATACATAATGTGAAGTTCTTCCATAGAAATACTCTTATCATCTGACTTAAGACCATCAACAATACTTTGTTGAACAATACTTATACCATCACGAACTTTCTCAATCTCTGTCCTAGCAAGACGTTTTAGTTCATAATGCCTTAATTTAGGGTTTCTTTGCAAAGCATAAATACAAAACAATTTGTTATTATTAAGTTCATTCATAAAAGGTAACTCTGCATCATCAGTGTCAGCAGGTATAGAAACATTCCCACTTATTCTATATCTTACATCAGCACTAACTTTAATTTTATCAACTAATGAAGTAAATTCTTTATTTCTATTACCAACTAATAAAGCTTTCATTTTACCGGTACTATTACTATCATACATATCAAATACAACAAACATAGTATCTTCCAATTCGTAAATTTTCTTAGAAGTGAAGTAAACATCAAGAGTAACTCCTTTTACTGCACCAGCAATTCCATCAATACTGGAAATAAAAGAATCAGAAGGAATATTAGTTTCAATCTTCTTAATTCCAATTTTCTTAGTCATAATCGAACCTCCTCGTCATGTTCTATTATACCATGATTATCAGCCATTAATCATTTCTTTTCTTCATAATATTTTAAAAGATTAATATCTCTTTTTCCATCATTATAAATAAACCAACTAATACCACGACATGTGTCATTTCCAGAAAGAGCTTCCGCAGCCGGACTAAGTTTACTAATTTTTGATTCACCATTTAATTCATATTTAACCGTAGTATTTAAATCTAAAGTAGTAACAGTTAATTCTTTTTTGTCTTTTCTACTGCTTTCCGATCCGTCGGCTAGATATAAAACAGTTCCAGGTTCAATCCCTAATTCAGCAAAAGTAACAGTTCTATTTCTGTTTCTTTTAGTCATGACATCTGGCCATGCTGAAGCAATAATTATTTTATTTAAGTCGTCAGATTGAAAACTTTTTAATGTTTCATTTTCATCTGTTGATTTTAATCGTTCACCTAATATTTTATGTTTTTTTCTAATATGTCTAATCAAAATTTTTTCTTCACCAGCATCTTCTAATCCAAGCATACTAATTGATTCAGAATTAGGTTTAATTACATTTGGTTTACTTAAAACCTTTAAATAATCTTTCAAGACAAATTTTGTTATATCTAACAAATTATCATCTGATAATAATGGATTAATAATAAATTTTACAATATCATCATAAGAAATATTAATAAATTCAGTACATTTTGCAGTAACTCTTTTTCCGTTGAAAATCGGTGCTAAAAAAACATATACAAAATTTATCTGTTCATCATTCTTGTTATTTTGTTGACTAAAATAGTCATAATATTTATTTGTTTGATATGAACCATTTTCTTCAGATTCTTTGTTTTCACTTGATTCAACTTTATTTTCTAAAACAATAGCATACTTATGGTCACCTATATTAAATGAAATATAGATATCAACACGTCCATACTTTTGTTTAGGCCCAAGAGGAAACTCAGAGACAATTTGCTCAAGTTCTATATTAGCTTGTCTAAGTATAATAGCTTCTTTATCATCAGCAAGGATTTCATTTTTCTCATCATGTCGTATTAATAAATCAAGTAATAACATTAATGGTTTTGTTCCTAAATCATAATTGTGTTGGGAATCAAATAGCCATTTTAAAAATGTACTATGGACAGTTTCTTTTCTATCAACCCCTAATATTTCCATAAAAGATAATGAATTATAATAATTCTTAAGTTTTATAACATTCTCATCATTATTAAAATTTCTAATTAAGTCATAAATATTACTCATACTAAAAATACCTCCATAAGATTAATCATCAGTACAAGTATATCACAAAACCCTAAAAAGGTCTATGAACAGCATACCTAAATTATAAACAATTATTGAGATAATTGTTATAGGTGAAAAGCATGGATAAAAAAAGTAAAAAAGATGAAAATTATGCTTATGTCATACTAGCAAAAAACTTAAAAAAGTATCGTAAAGAAGCAGGACTTACTCAAGATCAACTTGCAGAAAAAAGTTTGTATGCTTTAAGTTTTATAAAAAATCTAGAATCTGAAAAAGTATTTCAAACAGCAAGTATTGGTACTGTATATAAATTTGCACAAGTGTTAGGCATACCATTATCTAAACTATTTGAAGATATAGAAGAAACAGATAGTAAAAATAATTAGTATCAAAATAGGATCAACATTAAGTTGGTCCTATTTTGATATCTCTTCAATTTCTAAATCAACATCACTTGTTAAAAGTAAATTATATTTGTCTTTAAGTATTTCTCTAAGCCGCTCAATATCGCCATTTAAACCAAATTGTAAACCACATAATTCATCGATAGCACCATTGAACAATCCGCTAAGCTTACCAGCCTAGAGAGCATCATTTCGATATCCTGTGGCAATATAATAGGCAAGGTATTCAAAAATAAAATTATTTCTTACATATTGATGTATATCTTCTATAAAAGGTTGATTAACTTCTTCAAAATCTTCATCACTAATATCATAATCCATTCTAATCATAATTAACTCACTTCCTCAAAGTTCAAAGGATCTTCACTAATAACTCTTAAATGATACTTCTCAGCAAGAATCCTAGTAACCTTATTTTTAACAAACTCATAATCATACTTAATGTTAAATACATCAGCAGCTGAATTAATATGAATCCTGTAGGTGTTACTGAATAAAGCTTTCAATTTTACTCCTTCTGCAAGATAGAAAGCTATATACTCCGGTAAAATATCATCATGTAAATATCTATAGCATGCATCCCCAAATGGCTCAATCAATTCTTCAAATTCTTCGTCCGTAATATCTTTACCATCTTCATTTCTAAACATCAATACCACCTCTATACAAAGTACTTAAGGTACTTCTTCTTTGACTTGTAAGTCTTAAACATCTTGTTATAATCTGCTATCCTAGACTCAACATATCTTGTCTTATAAGCTTCAATATTTCTTTTCCTATTTCTAATAGGATCATCTGCTTTAGCAAAATAATCTAGTCTTGCACCAATATCATCAAATAGCTCTAAAACATTACCTCTACCTCTTTGACAGAAAG